>NZ_JBPWOA010000027.1:0-1351 GCF_051781005.1 Anabaena sp. WFMT
TCATATCTTGCACCTGGTTAAGGGAGACAGTATTAACCGAAAATGAGAGAATAAAAATAACATCCAGACTTGGATAAATAAATTAAAATACTGAGACAATAAATAACATATAGTCTACATAAAATAACTGCTAACATACACAAAACTAGCAGTAATTAAATCTGCACAAAGATAATTTAAATTGATTAGTAAAAATGCGAAAAAGGGTGTATTAAACAACATAAATAGCAAGAACTATGGAAGCAACTCTTGCCCGTGTCCATTCCTTAATGTGCACAATCCTAGCATTCATGCCTACTCACTATCAACGAGATAGCTTAGAAGCAATGCTAGGATTATTTCTAGAAGCTCAAGGAAAACCTTTACCACATTACAGTAAAACTAAATCAGAAAGTGCTTTAAGCCGATTTCTAAATCACTATAACTGGTCTACTCGTCAAATAATTCGTCATCTGCGTCGAACAGTAATTGAACTAATTTTGAGTGAATGCAGACGGGGACGTAAACCATTCTTACAAGTAATCATTGATCTAACTACCTTAGAAAAAACAGGTAAATTTAAGGCTTTTAACCACTTAATTACTATTTACAATCATAAACGAGGCTTACATCTAGTTGTCTTGTATTTAGTTGTTGGACAATGGCGTATTCCTTGGAATTTCCGGGTGTGGAGAGGTTCATGTTCAACAACTCCAGCTCAATTAGCTTTAAAAATGGTATGTCGTTTACCGAAACAACTTACCAGGCAATTTCATCTGAAAATCCTGGCTGACTCGGCTTTTGGTACTAAGGAGTTTATTCATGGTATTCGTCAACTTAAATATCACGCTATTCTCGGAATTGCTTGTAATCGTAAATTGGTTGATGGTCGCTCAGTTAAGGATTTATGTCATCGTGGACAACAGTTAAAACTTGTTGGTTTAGATTTTCCTGTTACTATTTCTTGGTATTATTTCAAAACTGATAAAGGTGTGTTTATCAAGAGATATGTTATTTCTACAATACCACTCAAGGCTGCAACTATCTCTTGGTGGGGTAAGCGAAGATGGCAAATAGAAGGATGGTTTAAAACTGCTAAACATCGCTTTGGTTTAGACAAATTTGGACAATGTACTCTCTTGGGTATTTATCGTTGGTTAATCTTATCTGTGACTGCCTATTTATTAGCACATTGGACTTATTTAGCTGAATATTATCCTCATACTCTTGATTGGGGTCAAGCTGCTTTTCTTGCTCTGTCCACTTTTTTTCCTATTTTATTATTGTCTTTATTATTACTTGATATTGAACGCCTTCGTCCTCTAGCATTTAGTCACGGAATTGACATTACTATTTCCAGGTGCAAGATATG
>NZ_JBPWOA010000028.1:0-117474 GCF_051781005.1 Anabaena sp. WFMT
AGGGCTATTGACAAATGATAAGAGCTACGTATAATAGTACGTAATATTATTTTTAGATTAAGTCAGCGTTTCTTGAAAATGCGGGTATCATGTCAATGGCAATTTTTAGCAATGCTTACTCAGATAAGTTAGTGACAGCTACTGAGTTAAATCGTCAACCTGGAAAGGTTTTAGATAAGGCTTATGAACACCCAATTACTATTACTAGAAATGACCAATCTTTTGCGCTGTTGCGTCGTGAGGATGTAGCTTATTTAGTGAAGGGGGTAACACAAAGCAAAGCTGTTTTTGAGGTGTTATCGGTTGCGTTTCGGTTGTTGTTGGGTCAAGAAATTGGTTATGAACATCCTTATGGTTGGTTGCGGGTTTTTGATGCAGATGAATTGCAAGATTTTATTAAAGAAGTGAGTGAGGCTTTTCGTTTAACTGATACCTCTAATCAGGCTTGGGATTTGATTGATGCTATTATTTATGAATGGAAAGAAAGTTCTATAGCTATTATTAGTCCTGAGTTAGCAGCAGCTTTTAATGATGAGACTGATGAAATACCTTTAACATCACCTATTAATAAAAGTGGTGGTTGAATTATTTTATGTTCCTGATGAGGAGCAATTAAAGGTTGTTGTCTATTATGCGGGGAAACATCCTAAAAATACTCCTGTACCATAATTTATATCTCACGCAAAGTCGCAAAGACGCAAAGGAAGAGAAGTGTTATAAAATATATATATGTCAAATACCAGGATAAGTTATGACTACAAAAATTAATGCTTCTCCTGCTGTTGATTATGCACCTCTGGAATTACAAGGGGAATTAATGGCTATGCAAGAATTAATTATTGAGAAGCTATTAACTATTGCTCAAAGTCAAGTTCCTGAAAGTCAACAAGAATTACATTTACAACTTTTAGAAAAAAATCAAAATAATCAATTAAGTGAATCAGATAAGTTATTGTTGAAATCTCTGCGAGTGAGTGCTGATTATTTAATGTTGAAAAAAGCTTATGCCTATGCACTTTTAAAGTGGAAAGGTTTTTATCTTCCAGATTTTGAGCAATTAGTATAATACCATATCATCTTTTATTTATTCAAATTTGCAGGAAAAGCAACGTCTTCATAAACATCAGTGAGAAGACATGAAAAATTGATGCTGGTTAATTCTAACTGTTGATTTACTCTATAGCTATAAAGAACCCATCTTCCTTCAGAATTGCGCCGAAAACAATCAATTCGTTGACGATTTTGGCTAACTAAAACATATTCTTGTAAAGTGTCTAATTCCTGATAATCAATAAATTTATCACCTCTATCTAAGGCTTCTGTAGAAGGTGATAAAACTTCAATTATTAAACTCGGATATCGTTTAAAATATTCAAATTGTGTATCTCTTGAATCACAAGTTACCATAATATCAGGATAATAAAAAATATCTAGAGATTCAATTCTCGCTTTCATGTCAGCGACGTAAAGCCGGCATCCTGTACCACGAATATGATTTCTTAAAAGGGCGACTAAGTTAGCGGTAATTGTCACATGGGCATCACTAGCACCTGCCATTGCGTAAATTTGCCCTTGGATATATTCATGTTTAATAGGGCTGGATTTTTCAGCTTCTAAATATTCTTCTGGGGAAAGATAGGGGTGAAATTGGCTAAGAGTCATATATGGTTACGGTTAACATGAGATGATTGTGTGGGAATCTTTCTAGTATATCAAGAAGTTATGAATATTTTTTTTCACGCAGAGGCGCAGAGAACGCAGAGGAAGAATTGCAAGGTTTTAAGTAATTGCAAATTCGGTATATTGTCTGATATCGGCTGGTTGGAAGGCTAAAACTATTTGATTTTTAGGAATACCAGCGTTAACAAGTTCGTTGGCTATACCGTATTCTGTTCCGTCTCTTTGAATCCAGATTTTATGGTTGATTATGTCAATATGAACTAAGCAACCATGCACTCGTTGATTATTTTCTCAGCCTAATGTTAGTAGTAGGTAATGGTTGGCGGTTTGGTCTATTATTAGTTGTCTTTCTAGTTCACCGTAAGCGTAGGGAAGTTGGGAATATTCGGTTAATATTTTTTGAATGATTTGGCGATATTTATCTAAGGTATCCATTGCAGTATAATCTCTTGTTTGGAGTCGAAGACAAGTAAACAAAGGCGTTGATTTTCTAATAATATTTTACCAACTGGTTCTTGAAATAGTTCTGAATAGGTTTCTTGACGAATAAAAGCCCTGGCGATTAGAAATCGTGGCTATACAAACAAAGTCCACCTGCGTGGACTAAAAACAAGATTTTTGAACACGCGAAGTGCTATTATTGACACTTGGGTATAATTCATGTAGTATGCAATACTGTCATAAATTAAGGCTTTTTGAAGTTTTATCCTTCCTTTGTTGTTTGGACAGCGAACTCCTTCTGAGAAACCTTATCTATAACGTAATACCAAAAAATAAAATTTTTATTAGCAATTCAAATGAAATTCTATAAATTCCAATTTAGGCGAGTCCTAGAAAAACCCCCACAAGACGCAGAATATCCATGTGTTGCATTATTCTATGATAACTGGGATGATTATGGCTACAAGACTTCTTTTCATATACACTATTATGATGATAATGCTAATTTGCAATTCGAGAAAAGTCTAAAAATTTTGCAGCTAGGTGAATATAACACTAACATACCTCAAATATTTGATTCATTAGATAAAAATTTTGTTTCTATTGGACAAGATATGGAATACTATACCAATCTAAAAAAATTGGGTGAATCAGTATATCATCCAATATTGACTGCTCTTAATGATATTATTTACTGTCAACATAATATAGACGAACTTGAAAAATTAGAAGGATTTCGTAGCTCGTTGCTAAGATTTAGTAACGCAGAAAAAGCCTTCAATGAAGCTGGAATGATATTTAGAGATGAAGAACCTTTAATTGAAACAAAAAATTTTATATTTAATTTTTCATGTACTGTACCAGGTGCAAAAGCAGAACATAATATTGATTTTGACTTTTCTCCAAGTGAAACAGGACTATACAGAATTACTGCAATTATTGGTAAAAATGGAACTGGAAAGACACAATTACTTGCAAATTTTGCTCATTCAATGAGTGGGCTAAAACGAAACTCAGGAACATTTAGTCCAGCACGTCCAAGCTTTAGCAAAGCAATAGCAATATCCTATAGTGTCTTTGATGAGTTTGACCGTCCTCCAGAAGGAGATTCAACGTTTAGCTATAAATATTGTGGTATTAGAGAAAAGGATAGGCTTCTTAATACCCAAGAAATTCGTAGCAAACTTTTAAATGCAATTGAGCAAATAAAACAAAATAGCCGCTTACAACAATGGACTAAAATTATTGAAGCACTTTTAGATACAACAATTGATATTTCAGAAACAGAAAATACTATTACTAACTCTAATTTACTATTTTATGACCGTTTAAGTTCAGGACAACGTATTCTTGCTTTAGTGATGACTGAAGTAATTGCAAACATCTCAGAAGAATCAATTATACTATTTGACGAACCAGAAATCCATTTACATCCTGATGCAGTGGCTTCAGTAGCTAGAGCATTTCATATCCTTCTAGAAGCATTTAACTCCTATGCTATTATTGCAACTCATTCACCTATACTTTTGCAAGAAATCCCTGCCAAATGCGTCAGAGTTTTCAGAAAGCAAGGTAATTATCCAATTGTTAGCCAGCTAGGAATTGAGTGTTTTGGCGAAAATTTGACAACTATAACAGATGAGGTTTTTGAGACATCAGAAGAACGTAATAATTACCGTAACCATCTTAAAAAACTATCAGAAACGTATACTTATGAAGAAATTCTCGACTTATTTGATAGGCAGTTAAGCCTTAATGCTAAATCTTTTTTACTATCAATTTATGAAGACAGAACGGAGGAAGATGATCTATGAGAAAATTAGTTCCATCTGCATTAGAACCAACTCAGGTATTTAATGAGATAGCTTCAGCTAAAAGGTTAGAAAGAGGAGAAAGATTAAAAATAATAGCTCTCGAAATTTATAATTATTATAAAACTTATTCTGAGTCTATATCTGATCTTTCAGCAATGAATCCAATAGGTTTTACTGGATTAGAGAAAGAAGATTTAGAAGATTGTTATTCAGGTAAGACAAATCCACTAAATAAACTTTTAGCTGATATTAGAGAGTTACAGGATTTATCTATACGTAATCAATGTCAGTATTGCGGTATTGCTTCTGCTAATACATTTGACCACTATTTACCAATAAGTATATTCCCTGAATTTGCAGTTTTTTCTTTAAATTTATTGCCTTGTTGTGATACTTGTAATAAATATAAATCTAACATATTCCTTGTAGAGGGAAAAAGACAAATAATAAATTTATATTATGATAATTTGCTATCTGAGCGTTATTTAAATGTTTCTATTTCTTATAAAGATGATGTACCAAGTGCAGAATATTCTTTAATTCAACCTATAGGTATTTCTGATAATCAATTTAGTTTAATTCAATCACATTATACCAAATTAAAATTGCTAGAAAGGTTTCGGAACCGTTCACCAGAAGTATTATCAGAAACACAATCTAGTATTAAAACACACATAAAAGCAAAATCTAATAAACGGGTGATACAATTTTTATTAGAAGAAGCTCAACGTTTAAGAGATCGATTTTCCAACAACCATTGGAAAGTAGTATTGCATGAAGGAATGGCAAACAGTTATCAATTTATTGAAGATTGTCGGCTAACTAAATAATTAAGTAGAATAAAAACAAAAAAAGGGATATTCCCTCCGCAGTGGAAGATTACCTCTTTTCTTCCCTTCTTCCTTCGCGCTCTTCGTTCCTTCGTGGTTCATTAAACAAATCCATAACACAAAACGAAAAAAAAGGGATAAGCCCAAAAGCTCATCCCCAAAAAATCAACTAATCAAAATATCAAGTACCAGACTGCCAAGAATTGATATACTCAACTTGATCTGCTGTCAAACTATCAATGAAAATGCCCATAGCCTGCAACTTCAAGCGAGCAATTTCTTGATCAACTTCAACAGGAATAGAGTGCAAACCAGCAGCTAAACTACCCTTATTCTTCACCAGGTATTCAACAGCCAAAGCTTGGTTAGCAAAACTCATATCCATAACTGCGCTGGGGTGTCCTTCAGCAGCAGCCAAATTAATCAAACGTCCTTGTCCGAGTACGACAACGGATTTACCATTTGTCAACTTATACTCTTCAGTGAAAGGACGGACATCCTTGATTTCCTTAGCATTAGCAGCCAAGTATTTCAAATCTAGTTCCAAATCAAAGTGACCAGAGTTACAAACGATCGCACCGTCTTTCATCACATCGAAGTGTTCACCCCGAACGACGTGCTTGTTACCTGTCACAGTAATGAAGATATCACCGTGAGGCGCTGCTTCCGCCATTGGCAGGACGCGGAAACCATCCATAACGGCTTCAATAGCCTTGATGTGGTCAATTTCGGTGACGATGACGTTTGCACCCATGCCACGGGCGCGGAGGGCTGTACCCTTACCACACCAGCCATAACCGACAACGACAATAGTTTTACCAGCTAACAAAATATTTGTGGCGCGGATAATTCCATCTAAGGTAGATTGACCTGTACCATAGCGGTTATCAAAGAAGTGCTTGGTGTCTGCGTCGTTGACGTTCATCGCGGGGAAGGTGAGAACGCCTTCTTTAAACATGGCGCGTAACCGCACAATCCCGGTAGTGGTTTCTTCGGTGCTACCAATTAAATCTGCGATTTGGTGTTGACGATGTTGAATTAATTCTGCTACCACGTCGCTACCGTCATCAACAATGATGTTGGGGCGATGATCTAATGCTATTTGCACGTGGCGGTTATAGGTGGCGCTATCTTCGCCTTTTTGAGCAAATACGGAAATTTCATGATCAGCTACAAGACTTGCAGCTACGTCATCTTGAGTTGATAAAGGGTTACTAGCAATCAATACAGCATCAGCACCACCGGCTTTGAGAGCGATCGCTAAATGTGCTGTTTCTGTGGTCACGTGGGCGCAAGCTGCAATCCGCAATCCAGCAAAGGGCTTTTCTTTCTCAAAGCGATCGCGGATTTGCTTCAATACGGGCATTTCTCGTCCAGCCCACTCAATCCGTTGTCTTCCCAAGGGAGCAAGGGCGAGGTCTTTAACCTCGTGCTTTAATCTGGGAGTAGTTGCGGTCATTCAAATTATCCTCTAAAAAACAAAACAGGTGCTTATACCTTTACGTACTTTAATAGATTATTTCACGAGTAGCCATATTTGCTGTTAATTAGCAATCAGCTAGTCAATAAGTCCTCAGCCCTAGCTTCACCTTGGATATGAGCAATATCAACGCCCTATCTAGCTTTTTTCTTTTTCATCTTTCTCTGCTAAAAGTATTATCAACGTTTACTTTTAGTTTTGAATTAATTCAAACCTGAATATGATCTGTCTAAAGATAGACAATAACCAAAAAAATGCAAATATCATCATCTTTAGGTCAAGATTGAACCTTAGATAGGTACATTTACCCAACTTTTTTGGTAGAAAATAACTATTGAAATACTCAATGATAGATTTTGCTCAAGGAGGTTTTTGATTGCGTTTAAAATTTTTGGCGATTGCAGGTTCAATGGTTATTACTATTGTTTCTGTACCAAAAGCTACAGCCCAGATTCCTCTTTTACCTTACTTATCAACTCCTAGCAGTGTAAATAATGCTTCCGAAAACACAATCGTTTCAGAATGGGTTTATTTAGATGGTCGTCCCTTATTTCAGATCGCTGCATCAAAAACCAATATTTCAGAACGGTTGCAAAATATCCAACTGAATTTGCAAGAAATTAGCCAGGATTACTTTCTTGCATCTACACAAAAAATTAATGTGCAGATCCGCAGACTCAAAGATTTGCCAGTAATTTATGTCAATGACAAATACTTGATGACAGTTAATTCTGATGATGCTAAATTACGTCAGGTAGATTCTTTAACACTCACTAATCAAATTGCTGAAGATTTACAAAAAGAGTTAGAACGGGCTAAAGAAGAACGCCAAACTTCATCTTTAATCGGTCAAGGTAAAATTGCAGGTAGTCTGGCTTTAGCAATGCTTGTGACAAGTTTACTAATATATCGTTATCAACGCCGTTTTCAAAAAGATGATGTAGAAGCGGTTTCCCCAACCAACGAAATAGAACAACCGATTACAACCCAACTCAATCAACAGCAACATCAGCATTTAGCAGAAGTTCAAAAAAGACTATTTCAATTAACTCAAACAGGTATTTGGGGTGGTGGAAGTTTTGTTATTTTGGGTCTATTTCCCTACACGCGAGCATTACAATTAGGGATTCTCGCAGCTGCCCAAATTCCTTTGAAAGTAGGTATTGTAGTATTAGGAACCTATGTAGCAATTCGGTTTAGTTATGCCCTGATTGATAAATTTACTACAACTTTAATTAGTGGTGGTGTTTTATTAAACTCAGAAGCTTCGGAACGGATGCAACTGCGAGTTTCCACATTTTCAGGTGTGACAAAAAGTATTACTACCTTAATTTGGATGGGAGTTGGTATTTTACTCACTCTCATCGCTTTGGGTATAGATATAATTCCTTTACTGGCAGGTGCTGGTTTAATTGGTGTAGCTGTATCCCTCGCTTCTCAGAACTTAATTAAAGATGCCATTAATGGTTTTTTGATTATCCTCGAAGACCAATATGCCCTTGGTGATGTAATTAATGTGGGAGATGTGGGCGGTTTAGTAGAAAATCTCAATTTGCGGATGACTCAAGTCCGGGACGCGGAAGGACGTTTGATTACAATTCCCAACAGCGAAGTTAAAATAGTAGCCAATCTTTCTAGTCGTTGGTCACGGGCTGATTTAACTATTCCAGTTTCCTACCAAGCCAATATTGATGAAGCTTTGCAGTTAATCGAGAATGTGGCTATGAAAATGAATCAAGAACCCTTCTGGAAGCGGCAAATTATCGAAAAGCCGAGTATTTTGGGAATTGATAATTTTAGCGATCGCGGTATGATGATTCGCGTATGGATTAAAACCCAGCCCCTCAAGCAATGGGATGTAGCCAGAGAATATCGTCGTCGTCTCAAAATTGCCTTAGACCAAGCCGATATTTCCATCCCCGTACCACAACAAGCAATTTGGATCAATGATTCTCACCAGTTGAATTATCAGGGTAATGGCGCATCTAGTCCTGAAGTAGGTAGACATCTTTAAATCACCAACCCCGTAGGCGCGGAGTCTCCCCCATGAGTGTCAACTCAAACTCAAATCTTTACCATACCTCGTTCCTAGTCTCTGACTAGGAATGCTATCACAGAGGCTCTGCCTCTACTCTTATTGATAGCACAGCATGGCGTATGACTCCTAGGTCATCACGCAGAACCATAGGCAGAGCCTTCTAAGAGGATGTTTGAAAAGTGGTTGCTGATGTATTAAAAACTTTAGATCCTCCTAAATCCTCCTTAAAAAGGAGGACTTTGACTCTAGTTCCCCCCTTTTTAAGGAGTGTTAGGGGGGAATGGCTTCGCCACCTAAAAACTTTTTAAACACCCTCTTACCACCAAACTCGATTTCCGTCTTCATCTACTCGCGCTTGACGAATGATATCAGAAATTTCTTCTGCATCTTTGACATGGTGAAGTGCTTTTTGCTCACCCTCAGGAGTTTCAACTACAAAATAAGTTGGAACTGTAATATGATCGCCTGTAATATCTGGTGAGTCTACAGCTATTTGTTGAGATTTTTCTGCAATTGATTGCGGTTCTTCAGAAATTCTATCCCCAGGATTAGCAGTTAATCTCCTTTCTTTAACATTTGCTTCTTTTTTAGAAAAGCTATCTTTATCTACTGGTTGATTAATTTCTTTATCTTGATGATCAGTCATGAGTTTTACCAAAATAAAATTTTTTGCTATCACTAATATCAATTTAAACAATCAAATCCATAAGTAGCTCTTTCTTAGGAAAGAGTTTAAGAATGAAATTAAAATTTGGCTTCAGACTAAAGTTAGAGACTAATCTCGCTAAGATTTTGTTTCTATTTCTTGCTTGAGTTCAAACGGCGTATATTTACCCCCCAATGCTGTGACAATAGCGCGGGTATTGGCTACCATCATCTTGATGTATGTATCTCCATCGCTTCCTTTTGCACCAATAGAATCAGAATAAAGTTGTTGTGGAGCAAGTTTTATACCTGCTTCTTGGGCAACGGTTTTAATTAAAGCTGGATTAATAGTGGTTTCGGCAAAAATTGCAGGTACACCTATTTTTTTCACTGAATCTACTAATTCTTTGACTGTTTGAGCGCTGGGTTGTTCTTCCGTACTAATCCCAATTAAAGTTCCAGCAATTTCTATACCATAGGAATTTCCATAATATTGAAATGCATCATGGGTAGTGATAAGTTTACGTTTTTCTGAGGGAATAGTTTGGATTTGTTGCCGAATCCAGATATTTAATTGCTGTAATTCATCGGTAAGTTGGGCTGCTTTTTGAGTAAATTTATCTTTGTCTTCTGGTGATAACTCAATTAATCCATCTCTAATTGCTTTTACCATTAAGATGGCATTTTCTCCACTCCCCCAAACGTGTGGATCTGGAACAATTTGACCTTTGCTTTTTTCTAACTTTAAAGGTTTGACAACTTCCCCCACAGCTAACTTCCGTGTTTTCCCTCCACTAGCATTCATCAACTTAATAATTCCCGGTTCCAAGTTATAACCGTTATATAAAATTAAGTCTGCTGCTTCTAAAACTCGGCTATCTGCGGGTACTGGTTCGTAAACGTGAGGATCTGCACCGGCTTGGAGAATTCCCAACAAATCAATTTCCTCTCCACCAACCTCTTCAGCTAAATCTGCAATTACAGTGCTAGTTGCTACAACTTGCGGTTTAGCATTTCTCCGTGGCTGAGAGTCTGACGGAGTACAACTGAGTAAGGTTAAAGGTAATAAAATCCCCATACACAACCGAAAAATCTTTGTTTTCTTCATCCCACTACCACTATTGATTCTGAGTATTAATTTAATTTATCCCCATTATTACTTCTAATTATAGATTTTTTCATATTTCTCTCATATTTATAGTAAACTCAAGGAATGAATATTTAAGTACGGTTATGCAAAACGTCTCTTTTTACCAAAAAATTAGCTTATTACAGAGACAAGTAAGAGCGATTTCTGAACAAACTATCAAACCGATTGTGATGAATCCCACCGCAGCCATTAACATCTCCCACTTAGGGGTACACTACCGGACACAGGAAGCTTTGCGGGATGTTAACTGCATTATTAAACCAGGACGACTGACGGGAATTTTTGGACCCAATGGTGCTGGTAAAAGTACGCTGATGAAAGCAATTTTGGGGTTAGTACCTTTAACTAGCGGTCAAGTTTTATACGAAGGCAAAGCCCTGATGCAGCAACTAGAAAGAGTTGCCTATGTACCACAACGTAGCCAAATTGATTGGAATTACCCTGCTACGGTTTGGGATGTAGTGATGATGGGACGTGTAAAAAAGACAGGCTGGTTGCGTAGTTTCTCGACTGTTAGCCGCCAAGTAGCCAAAGATGCTTTAGAAAGGGTGGGAATGGAGACATTCAAAAACCGCACCATTGGTGAACTGTCTGGAGGACAACAACAAAGGGTATTTTTAGCCCGTGCTTTAACCCAGCAAGCAGAAATTTTCTGTTTTGATGAACCCTTTGTAGGAATTGATCAAAAAACCCAGACCATAATTTTTGAAGTCTTCCAAGAACTAGCCGCAGCTAACAAAATTGTCCTTGTAGTTAATCACGACTTAGGCGAATCCATCGCTCATTTTGATGATTTAATTTTACTAAATTGTGAACTAATTGCCACAGGTTCCCGCCAACAAGTCCTCACAGAACAAAACCTCCATCAAGCTTACGGAGGAAAAGTCATGTACTTCTCTGATGCAGCATAATACAGGAGTCAGCCCTTCGACTTCGCTCAGGGCAAGGAGTCAGAATATTGATACTACTCGGTACTAAGGAACTGGCTTTAAATTTAGATTCTCTACTTCATTACTGTGCGTTCACTGCAATTCTTTCTTCCTTCCTCTCTTCCTTCGCGTCCTTCGCGCCTTCGCGGTTCATTTTCCTCTATGCTGCAAACACTGATAGAACCGTTGCAATATGGCTTCATGCAACGTTCCTTAATCATCGCCATACTCGTAGGCTTATTATGTGCGGTAGTTGGTAGTTACTTAATGGTACAACGCCTAGCATTACTGGGAGATGCCATCAGCCATTCAGTTTTACCAGGATTAGCGATCGCATTTATGATCGGTGCTAATATCTTTGTCGGTGCATTTATTGCCGGCATCGTGAGTACAATGGTCATAGCTTTTATTAAAACACGCTCACCCATTAAAGAAGATGCAGCAATGGGGATAGTGTTTTCAGCATTTTTTGCTCTGGGTGTGACTTTAATTACAGTTATTCAAAAAGATAATAAAATCGACCTGAATCACTTCCTGTTTGGGAATATTTTGAGTGTAACTGTAGATGAAGTGCGAGATACAACTATCATTGCGGCGATTGTCTTGATAGTTATCGTTTTATTATACAAAGAACTTCTATTTTACACCTTTGATCCATTGGGCGCACAAGCCGCAGGTTTGCCAGTTAATCGTCTCAACTTTGGTTTAATGTTGTTGATTGCTTTAACCATTGTTGCCAGCATGAAAGCTGTAGGCGTGATTTTAGTATTATCACTTTTAATTACCCCTGGTGCAACCGCTTATCTATTAGTGAAACGCTTGCATGAAGTTATGATTGTCGGAGCCATAATTGGTGTAATTTCTAGTATTAGCGGAATGTATATCAGCTATTTTTATAATCTACCTTCTGGGCCAGCTATTGTCTTAGTAGTTTCGAGTTTATTTACCTTGGCTTTATTATTCAGTCCCAGACACGGAATAATTTTTGCATCTCGTCAACCAAGGAAACAAGCTCTGTAAAAATAGCCCATAGCATAAATACACTTAAATGTAAATAATTTGGTTATAAGGCGCTTATCCGTCGATGGGTAGATGCAAAAAAAACGATCCCTTATCTAAAAAAATGCGATCGCACTTTTTTTAATTAATTCTTCCTGATTAACCCGACACACAGACGGAGGTATATATACCTTAATTGATTAATCGCCCTCAGGTGGAACTGGGGGTTTTACTACAACACTTTTCGATTATATACAAAAAAATATCTGATCAGTCTAGACCTTCCGGATATAGTCAAAAATCAGACGGATAAGAAAATAGTAGATGCACCTTAATTAGATTGCAGCCCTCAGCTTTTAGCTGGGGGTTTTATTTTAGCAATAATTTGATTGCTTTATTGTGTATTTTTGTGAGTAAAAAAGTTCTCTTCATCAGGGAACTTTCCCCATTAGAGTCAGAATTCAGAGGAATCATCAGATAAACTGCTGATCTTAGATAATTAATCTTCCTTAGTTTTCTATTCTGGGCATTTTATTATATCAACTCCCACATTTCGATGGTATATTTTTTTGTAAAGATTTTAAATTTTTCCTATTTGAGCGATCGCAAATTCAACAGCACCGCCTCAGAAGGATCAGTTCTTCAGAGTGGCAAACCACAGCGCATAACCAAGAAACCCAAAAAATAAGGTAATTAAGGCTGTAATCACGTAGCTGATGCATATCAGCAAGCCGTCAGATTCAATCATGGCAACTGCCAAAAGTAAAATACCTACAGTGGGAATGGGATTGGTAAAGGGAATTGGTAATATTAGTAATATTGTCAGCCAAAATATACACAGTCCATTTAAGCGCCAAATCCAAGGATGGGAAGCTATTTGCGCTAATCGGGGACGAGTGATTTTTTCCAACATCCTAGTTACTCGATGCAGATTGTGTAGAATGATCTGAGCAATGGCGTGAGGAAATTGGTAGTTAGCGATTTTTCTGGGTAGCCAAGGCGTTCTTCTGCCTAAAACCATCTGCGCCGATAACAGCAAGCAGGCAGCCCCAAAAGGCCCTGTAAAGCCTGGTGGCATAGGCAATAAAAATGGTAGAACTAATAATGAAATTACTAAGCTAAAACCCCGTTCTGAAGTTTCCGCCAGAATATCACCGATAGTCAGTGACTGTTCAGCTAAACGTTGCAACAAAGATTTAATCTGTTGAGAAAATCGCGAATGCATTTTGCTCAAAGTTTATAGGAAAGTAGCCGGAAAACCCCGATAGCGGAGCATAGCTTTAGACATAGCTGAAATATAAAGACTCAAACAAAGTTTTTATGTTTCAACTTCTTAATAAAACTAAGTAGGTGGGCAGAATAAAACCAAACCGTGTCAAGAAAAGTAAACAAGGCTAAAACCCTTTTTCCCCCTGCACCCTGCCTTATCCCAACGACAATTTTTAACGCCAACCTACTTATAGTGGTGGTACCAAAACGCTGATAGCCATAGGTATCACACGAAACACAGCCGGAGTATACGTAGTGATTTCCCCATCTGTATTGATAGGACGTGGTTTACGAGTATAAACCTCAAATTCCTTTCCTTGTATAGCACGGACATTTGGCCAATGTATATGTCTACCTTGGCGCATTGCCGGAAGTAAAGGTATTATTTCCCACCAATGCTTAACTTCTAAACTATAAAGATCCAGTCTCTGATCATCTATTGTAGCGTCATGAAATACAGCCATGCCACCACCATAATAGCGACCATTGCCCACAGCAATTTGTACAGTTTTGACGTGAATTGATTGACCATTCATGCGAATTTCTGCACCAAAGGGGCGAGATTTCCAAATTACTTTAAATGCTGCTGCCGCATAAGCAAATATTCCCCAACGGCGTTTAACTTCTGTAGTTAATCGCTGAGTAATTTTTACACTTAATCCTAAACTGGCAACGTTAAAAAAATACTTACCATTTACCCAACCCAAATCAATGTGTTGCAACTGTCCAGCGGCAATAATTTGACAAGCTTCGGGTAAAGAATTGGGAATCCCCAAAGTTCTAGCCAAGTCGTTTGCAGTTCCCAAAGGCAAAATTCCTAAAGGCAATTGAGTCTCAACCACAGCATCGACTGCGGCATTAAGAGTACCATCACCACCTCCAACTATTACCAAATCAATTTCATGGTGGTATTGTCTAATAACATCACCTAAATGTGTTGGGTTCTCTGTAGATTCTGGAATCACATTAAAACCAAGTGACTCCAGACAATGAATAGCTGCCAAGAGGTTTTCTTCCCCTTTACGGGCATGACGATTTACTAATAACAGGGCGCGGGGGCTGATGGGTAGTACCCTTTGCAGTTTATATATCGAATTTTCCACGTTTTTTACCTTGCTTGAATTTCACTGTCAAGGCTTGGTGAGTCTGTGATTTTATTTACTAACAATTCAATTTCTCTAGTTGAACGTTAGTAGTTATCAGTATATTCCTTGTTAGGGAATAATAGCAATTCGTAATCCGTAATAGGGAATTAGTAATTAATAAAGGCTGAATTAATCTGTGTCGCTATATTTACATGAATAGGACTTACGCACAACAGAACAAAAGTAGCAGCAATTAATGAATTATAACTACATTATAATCAGGTTTTTTATCACATCTTTGGTAAGTCATAATGAGCAATAAGGGACTTCCAAATAAAAAAATGTACAAAAATTTCTTGTGGGATGGGCATCCTGCCCGCAAATTATCAAGGACGGGCAGGACTTGTACTGAGCAGTTCGACAAGCTCACTGTAAGACTTGTCGAAGTATGCCCATCCCACAAGATTGGATAATTTATTTTCTGGTGTTCCCTAATTCCTTGATGGTACAAGCCCCAGGATAAATCCTGGGAATCAATCAAAATCGAAAATACAAACTTGTCTGACTTAAACAACCTAAGTTATTGAAAACAAACCCCTATTTTGAGCGACAAAATAGGGGGATATTTTTTTGATTGATGCAATTAGCTTCTAAGAGGATGTTTTTACAGTGGTTTGTGATGTATCAAAAACCCCAGATCCTCCCCTATGCCAACTTGATCAGGAAAATTGAGAGCATAGAGAGCGATCGCTAAACCAAGTTAGACTTAACCAATATCCTCTAAGAAACAGGTGCATTTGTTTCGGTTGCTAAACTGTGAACTAAAGCAACTGCTTGTGTCAGTGCTTCCTTGCGGTCTACCATCAAATGATGGGGAGGTAATAAGCTCAAAACTCCCAAGTTGTCCAACCGTTTCTTAATTTTGCCTGTTGCACCAACAATGATTACTTGACGACCTTTTTCACAAGCTTCTCTAATTGCACTTTCAATAGTCAAGGAAGCTGTAACACCCATCATGGGTACATCACTCAAATCGAGAACGATCACATCACAATCTTTTATGGCGTTATGTTCACGAGAAATAGCCTTAGAAACACCAAAAATCATCGCCCCACTTAAGTAGAACAGCAAAACGCGGCCATTAGCTTCATCTAATAAACTCTTTTCTTCTGGAGTCAAATCAATAGCATCATCTGCATCACTAATGGCTTTGACTGTCTCAGACTGCATACTAGAAAGACGTTCAATAGTTAAGATGTTGGCAATAAATATACCCACACCCACAGCCACAATTAAGTCTACAAACACAGTCAAGAGTAACACACCATACATGATGATTGAACCCTTGAGAGAGACTTTGTGAGAGCGTTTTAAGAAACTCCAGTCCAGAATATCAACCCCTACTTTCAGGGCAATACCAGCTAAAACAGCCATCGGAATACTCTGAGTTATCCCCGCAGCACCCAAAACTACAACCAACAATACCAAAGCACGAGTAAGACCAGATACCGCAGTTTGCGCCCCAGTTTGGATATTAACAACAGTTCCCATTGTTGCCCCAGCACCGGGTAAACCACCACATAAACCAGATACTACGTTAGCGATACCTTGGCCAATTAATTCTTTATCAGATTTATGTTCAGTGCGGGTTAAGCTATCAGCAACCACAGCAGTTAATAGGGTATCAATACATCCCAACATCCCCAACATTACCCCATCAACTAACATGAGGGTGACGTTTGATAATGTGAAAGTTGGCAGTTGAATCTTTGGTAAACCAGTTTGGATCACACCAATGCGTTTGATATCTGCATCTCCAAAAAATACCAAAGAAACCACTGTCACCGCTACTAATGCAATTAACTGGGGGGGGACAATGCGCTTAACTTTCGATGGCGTTAAGTAAATAATTGCCACTGTCATCACACCCAAAATTAAAGCAATGGGGTTGATATTTTCTAATAAATTAGGTAGGTTTTGAACTATTCCCAATACTCCACCTTTAGGGGTTGCTTGCCCCAAGAAAGGCGCAATTTGCAAAATAATCAAAATCACCCCAATTCCTGACATAAAGCCAGAAATTACACTGTAGGGCATGAGGGTGATATATTTTCCTAGCTTAAAGATGCCAAAGATAATTTGAAATATCCCTGCTAACATCACTACGGTAAAAGCCATAGCCAAGCCATTTTCTGGATCGTTGGCTGTGAAGGAACTGATAATACCGGTGATTACTACTGTCATTGGACCAGTAGGTTCAGAAATCAGAGTTGGTGTACCACCAAATAATGCTGCGAAAAATCCTACACAGACAGCACCATAAAGACCAGCTACGGGGCCAGCACCGGAAGCAACACCGAAGGCTAAAGCTAGTGGTAGAGAAACAATGGCAGCTGTAACACCACCGAAAATATCTCCGCGTAAATTGCGGAAATGAATAGTATTAGTTATTTGCATGAGCGGGAAATAAATAATGTGGGTTGAGAAAAGAATTTCGGCTGCTGAATGCTTTTCAGTCAGCTAAACTGCAACACCTGTCTTCAACTTTAAGCACTGGGTCAGCAAGTATGCAACCATGCTCTATTAGCAATAGACATCTGGTGGTAATTAAATGTGCGTGGCTTGAAACCCTTGTAGTAGAGACGTTCCGGCGGAACGTCTTTACAATCATTTTCACCAGATGTCTAATAATAATCTCTGGTAACAATGAGAAATTTAGCTACCCTGTTTATTATTAGTTGAAACTATTAGTGTTGGTTAATTTCGGTAAATGCAAGTCATAAAGTTTGGGCTGTCAAAATTACAACTAAAGAGTTTTTATAAACAGCCTTTGCACTTTTATGTTTTGCTGGATATATTAATGTTGATCTAAAGATATGTTCTCAACATTTAAGTTTTATTAAAAAGTGGGTTGTAAAATTCATTTGTAAATGCTCACTCCTCAAGTAGTAATAAATTGATTTGAAATTGCCAAATATAGCAAGCATAATAATATCTTGCTGGCGCTGTAGTTATAGATGAAGAATTACATGATCAATGAATCAAGATTTTACTGAAGGATAAAACCTAGTTATTCTTGAACACAATCATGCGAAACTATCTAATTTCAGGTTTTTGACCGGAAATTTAGCTTAACTGTTTTGATTAAAAATAGCATACAGCTTTTGCAGGCTAAAAAATTAACCCGAAGGTACGATTTATTAAATAAATATTGAATACCTTATATAAGCATTTACTTATGTATCATCGAAAATTTGCCTGTTTTCTTCGATGTATAATATTTGGTCTATGGAAATCATTATTTATTCCTTTTGCATTGGGGTGAAAAATTTGTTTCGCGGCTGATATTTTTTCCATTTAGTGCTTTACCCGATATCCTAGAAAGAGTAGTGAGCAAATGGAGAGATAGGTGGAATTTTTATCCGATTCCGTCTTATTATCACGGATGCAATTTGCACTCACAGCAATATTTCATATGCTTTGGCCTGTGCTAACTACAGGAATGGGCATTTACTTAGTCATAATTGAAGGGGTATGGTTAAAAACCCGTAATCCAGATTACTACCTCCATGCCCGTTTTTGGTCTAAATTCTACGTTCTCAACTTCGGTATTGGTGTAGCCACTGGTATCCCAATGGAATTTCAATTTGGGACGAATTGGGCCCCATTCTCAGAAGCAGTCGGTAACTTTTTTGGCAGCGTGATCGGTTTTGAAGCGTCTTGGGCATTTATGCTCGAAGCTGCTTTTTTAGGAATTATGCTATTTGGTTGGGAGCGTGTCAATCCTACCATTCACTATCTTTCTACCATTTTAGTGGCTGTGGGTGCTAACCTGTCCACTTTGTGGATTTTAACAGCTAATTCTTGGATGCAAACTCCCGCAGGTGGGGAATTAGTCGATGGTAAATTTATTGTTCATGATTACTTTCAGGCTATTTTAAATCCCTTTATGGTTAACAGTGTGCTCCATATGTTTTTTGCCACATTGGAGACATCATTATTTGTGATTGGGGGAATTAGTGCTTGGTATATTCTCAAACAACGTCATCCAGCTTTCTTTTCCCGTTCCTTGAAAATAGCTTTAGCAGCTGCGATCGCAGTCGCTCCACTTCAAATATACATCGGACACCTCAGCGGTGAACAAGTTTATCACTATCAACCAACCAAATTAGCAGCAATGGAAGCCCAGTGGGAATCATCCCCAGCGGGAAAACCTGCTGACTGGAGTTTACTGGCTATACCCAACGAAAAAGCCCAAAAAAACGACTGGGAAATTACCATTCCCAACGCTTTGGGTTACATTCTCGAATTTAAACAAAATCTTTCAGAACCACTACGGGGTTTAAAAGAGTGGAAACCAGAAGACCGTCCCCACATGATAGGTTTAATATATTATGCCTTCCGCATCATGATTGGCATTGGCTTCTTTTTCGCTGGACTGATGTTATTAAGTACCCTGCAATGGTTACGAGGTAAACTTTCAGCCGATAATATTAGTCAACAACGTTGGTTAATGGTGGGTTGGGTATTAGCAGCCCCTCTAGGATACATCGCTGTGGAATCAGGTTGGATAGTTCGTTGTGTGGGAAGACAACCTTGGGTACTTTATGGACAAATCCGCACAGTAGACGCAGCTTCTCATTTACCCGCTAGTAATGTCTTCGTTTCTCTAACCAGCTTTGCCACAGTTTACAGTATTTTATTTATAGCTGCTTTGTATTTTGGTAGTCGCATTATTCGTAACGGCCCCAATCTTGATTTACCAATTCCCGGTGTAGAAATTACCAAACCCGCAGTAGATACCACACCAGGAGAATTTGTACCAGATGAACGTCCTGTAGAAGCGCAACAATAACATTAAGGGATTTCTAAATATTTTAATTGTAGAGATGTTTCATGAAATGTCTCTACAGAATTTACAACATCTGTAGGGTGGGTTACGCTATCGCTAACCCACCATGATCCTAAATTTACGACGCGTTACTTTCGTCCTAATAGGATGTTTTAAAAGTGGTGACTGATGTATTAAAAACCTTAGATCCTCCTAAATCCTCCTTAAAAAGAAGGACTTTAAGTAAGTAAACTTGCATATTCAAATTACATCAACTTATGGAAACACTACAATATTTTCTTCCCCAAGTTTGGTTTGTAATCTTAGGTTTATTTCTCTTTCTCTACGTCATGTTAGATGGATTTGATTTAGGAGTGGGCATATTATCTCTCACATCTTCTGATGAAGAACGTCGGGGATTGTTGATGACCAGTTTAAGTAATATCTGGGATGCCAATGAAACTTGGCTAGTCCTCATGGCTGGAGGTCTGTTTGGTGCATTTCCCCTTGCTTACGGCACAATATTAAATGCCTTATATATCCCTATTTTGGTAATGATATTTGGTTTTATCTTTCGGGGTGTAGCCTTTGAGTTTCGGGAATTATCTCGACGTAAGTTATTTTGGAATTTAGCTTTTGGCGCAGGTAGCTTCGGTGCTGCACTTGGACAAGGTTTTGCGTTAGGTGCAGTTTTGCAAGGTATTAATGTCGATCAAAAAGGGCATTTTATTGGTAGCACCTGGGACTGGTTAAGTCTACCATCTGTATTGGTGGCTTTAACCTTAATTCAAGGCTATGTTTTGATTGGTTCAACATATCTTATTTGGAAAACCACAGGAGAATTACAAGAGACTCACTATAAAACTGCAAAACTAGCTGCTTGGACAACTTTAATCGGTGCGGTTTTGATTACAATCACCACACCTTTAATTTATGAAGGTGCGAGAATGCGGTTATTTCAACAGCCATTAGTTTATATTTTTGCAGTTATTCCCATTTTAGGAATCTGGTTAATTTGGCAGCTTTTACAAAGTTTAAATCGCCAGGAAGAACGCGCACCTTTTGTTTGGACAATTTTGTTATTTGTTTTGACATTTTTGGGTTTGGGTTTGATTGTTTTTCCCTACATTATTCCCAGACAGATTACAATCTATGAAGCTGCTGCTGATCCCAGTTCGCTGGTAATCATGATTATTTTTATCGGTTTCCTGATTCCGGTAATGTTGTTTTACAATCTGTATCAGTACATTGTCTTCCGGGGTAAGGTGACTGGTGGAGAGTATGGAGAATAGTTGACAACCAGCCTTTTAGCGCGGCTGGGTAGGTGTAAAAAATCAAGAAACTGAAAAAATGTCTGTATCTCTTGATAGGCTTAGTTTTGCGGCTATTCATGTTAGTCAACCATCCGCGCACTTTACCCAGACAGGGTTTCAGCGATTTTCATTCTTGACACAATTTCTGAAATGGACTATGATGAGAGCGATTCCTGCGGAGCGCTTCGCTATCGCGCAACCGTACCTTGAAAACCAAATACAGACAGGCTTCCAGGATGCCGCTATTGCAATTTTCATTAATCCCTATTAGGGATTGAAACTGCTCGATTCCTGCTCTCACTCAAATAATTAAAATTGCAATTTTCATTAATCCCTATTAGGGATTGAAACGTCTCTATCAGCCCATTCTTTGAAAGATACCCACCTTTTATTACAATTTTCATTAATCCCTATTAGGGATTGAAACCTTTATTTATCTGTGTCATTACATGGAATCTATCTGCGACATTGCAATTTTCATTAATCCCTATTAGGGATTGAAACATTATGTTGAGCTATCCATACCCTACACATACGATATTGCAATTTTCATTAATCCCTATTAGGGATTGAAACTCTCACATTTACTAATGATTTAGAAAACAAAGTGATTCTGATACTAAATTGATATGAAGTTGCATATAGGACTAATATTTGATTTTTGAAAAAGCTTCGTACATCTGAAGCGTGGGAAAATCAAAAGTAGTGTGTCGGATAAACCATTCAAACATCCATTTTAAATGAGAAAATGTTGGTATCAACGCACAACAACGTCGAACCCATGTTTTAGCTTGTAACCAAATATCCTCAATGGGATTTTGTATCGGACAATTAGGAGCAAAACGAACGCATTGTATTTTCCATTGATTTTAGTTTTAACCCATCAATTCCATTTTCCTCGTAGACTTGTTTCCAACCTGTTATTGAACCTAGTGACACGCCTAGAATTGTTTGAATTTCCTCATATAAGTAACCTTGATAAACCAGTTTGATTGCTAATCCTTTCCTCACCTCACGGGAAGAGAGCATTTTGAGCTATAAACTCCTGTAGTTCGGCGATGACTTCACCCACTACTGGCATCCCCTGTTCTAAATCCTGCTTTATCATTGTTTTCCTTTAGACTTGCACACCTCTCCGTATTATCTCTTAGTTTTTTCACAAATCAAATATTATTCCTATATCAGAAACTTACATGAGGAATAGTAAAGATGGGCGTTATTATCCCTCTTTCGTAACTTTCGACAACGCAATACTTTTCCTAAAGACATAGGTTGTCATCTTTTTAATATTCTTTAGGAAGAGATAAAAATTTTCAAAAACTACATCCATTGACCGATATTTAAATCTAGTTATTTTTTACTATTTAGGAATACCTTGTGAATCAATATATTTTTTAATTCTTCCTTAGGGATGCAAAAAGTATATGGATAAAAAATTAATATATATTTTTCTTGCCATAGTATTAGCAAGTTTACCATTATTTACCTTAAGTCAGAATAAACAAACTTTATTTTTGTCAAGCTCTTTATCGATTAGCCGAACTATCGAACAGATAAAAGAGCGATATGAATCTGATTTATTGAATATTGATGGTGTGGTAGGTCTGGGAATTAGCGAATGTGACAATAAGCCTTGCATAAAGGTGTATTTGGAAAATGAATCTCCAAATTTGAAACAGCAAATACCAGAGCAGTTGGACGGATTCAAAGTTGATGCACAAGTAACGGGAGCTATTCAAACACAGCCTCAGCAATAACAAGTATTTTGTCTCTGTAAATGGGAGATGGCGATGAACAAAGTTAATACCGTCAAACAGGATTATGAAGAACAACTGATGAGGCTACCCAATGTTATAGGTGTTGCCATTGGCGAGAAGGGTGGGAAGACGGTGATTAAGGTTTTTGTAACCCATAAAGTTCCAGAGTCCGACTTGCAGCCCCAGGAAGTTGTCCCGAAGTCTATAGAAGGATGTGCAACCGATGTTGATGAAATCGGCACTGTAACAGCACAAATCTAAGCAATCATAAGCAATCAATTTAACAGGAGATTTGATATGAAATTAGATGAAAACAAGATGATACTGTCTCAACAGTACGCAGCAGAATTACAAACAGCTCACAGAGCCGCCGTAGAAGATTTTATGAATCCACAACAGCTACGCCCCAACGTTGTTGGTTTGGGAGTGGGTGTAAAGTGGCGGAATGGACAACCTACGGGTGAACCCGCGTTGTTGACATTAGTAACTCACAAGATGCCAAGAGATGAGTTGAGTAGGGCTGATCTTGTACCATCGAGATTGGCAGATATGCAAACTGATGTTTTAGAAATAGGTTATCCTTTTGCGGGAGTGGGAGAGTTACGCCAAAAACCCACACAGGTAAGAACTGAGCTAATACAACCCTCTAATGGTGCAACTGGAACTTACCGCGTTACTGAAAGGATGGAGATACCAGAGTCGGCAGTTGAGTTGCTTGCTAAACGCGCCCGTCCAGCTGAAGGAGGCTATAGCGTTGGACATTACAAGATTACCGCAGGTACTATTGCTACTTGCGTATACGACATTTTACCAGAAGGTTCTACTAACCCGCCTGTGCATGGCAAAGGTATTCCGTCCCGCTACTATATTCTCAGCAATAATCACGTCTTGGCTAACAGCAACGATGCTGCTGTAGGTGATCCTATATTGCAACCGGGCCCCTTTGATGGGGGAAATGTTTCCACAGATATCATCGCCCGTCTGAACCGATTTGTACCCATTGACTTTGAACCAACAATTCCTAGAGAACAGCACCGCAACCTTGTAGATGCAGCGATCGCAGAAGCACCATTTTATGATATTGATCGGGAAATATACTGGTTGGGTTATGTGCGAGGCTGGAGGCGCAAGCAGGATATAACTGTGGGAATGCCTGTGTATAAAACTGGACGCACTACCAACTTTACGAGCGGCAGAATTACAGCGGTTAGTGCTACTGTCGATGTGGGCTATGGTAACGGTAAGGTAGCCCGTTTCAAAGATCAAATTATTACTACTAGCATTTCCGCTGGTGGTGATTCTGGTTCATTGGTGGCGACTTTGGTGAATAACACCCCGGCTGCGGTAGGGTTGCTATTTGCTGGCTCATCAGTGGCAACTATTGTCAATCAAATCGAAAATGTGCGATCGCTCCTACGGATAGAGGTTGCAGAACAAATCCTCTAATAACGTAAGTTACTAATTGTTAATTCAAGGACTGGTAATGGGTAATAGGGGAAATTTTCTTCTCAATTCCCAATTCCCCATTACCCTTCTGGGGAGAAATTAAAATGGCAGGAATAACCTGGCTTCATCTTTCAGATTGGCATCAGAAAGGGAAAGAATTTGACAGGAAAGTTGTACGTGATGCCTTAATTAGAGATATTGAGGAGCGAGAGAAAATCAGCCCAGACTTAGCAAAAATTGATTTCATCATCTTTAGCGGTGATGTGACTTATTCTGGCAAGAAGGAAGAATATGCAGCAGCACAAGAAAATTTATTCGAGCCTGTGCTTCAAGCAACCAGGTTAACTACCGAGCAGTTGTTTATTGTACCAGGCAACCACGACCTTGATCGCAGTGCCTTTGAATTGCTACCAGATTCTATCCTTAAGCCTTTTAATTCTGATGTTCAGGTCAAAGATTGGCTGACGGACAACAGAAAACGCGATCGCCTGCGAGAACCATTTGAAGCCTATAGGGAATTTGTTACTCAATACACACATCAGACTCAACCTGACTACAACAGTATCCGTAGGCTATCGATCAATGGAAAGCGAGTTGCTTTACTCGGTCTGAATTCAGCTTTAATGGCTGGGCGCAATAGAAATGAAAAAGGAGAAGTAGATGATTATGGAAAACTAATTGTCGGAGAACCCCAATTGTATGATGCCCTCAATCAAATAACTAGTTATGAGGTGCGGATTGCGGTACTGCATCATCCATTAGGATGGCTAGCTGAATTTGAACGCGATCTAATTACACAAAGACTCCAAGACAATGATGGGTGTCATTTTCTTCTTTGTGGCCATCAGCATAGATCTGAAGTTTATCAAGTGGCTGGAACAACAGGAAAATGTGTAATTATTCCAGCTGGTTCCAGCTACGACCACCGTGACTATCGCAACGGTTACAATTTTGTACACCTTAATTTTGAAACTAGGAAAGGAACCGTATATCTGCGTCGTTGGAGTGATCAAAAAAACCGATGGTTCAAAGATATAGAATCTGCTGATGAGAATGGGTATGTCAAGTTTAAGCTTCCGCAAAAAGGGATTGCACCCTCACCTCTAACTGGAAAACCTGAGCCATGTAAATCACCAGCAGCAAAAGTAGAACTTGAAGCCCACTTCAAACAGCTAATTCCCAAAATCAAAAATGGCTTAGTAATTCCTTTTTTAGGTGCAGATATTAACTTATGCGATCGCCTGTATAATGCGAATCTCATACCCGGAGCATGGGACTGGAACCCTCAAGGAGACTATCCACCTACTAGCGTTGAACTTGCTGCGTACTTAGACCAGAGCCATGAATACTTAAAGACAGTTCGTTGTCCGTTATGCGATGCAGAGACTTTGCCTCCTGGATGCCCAATCCTGACACAATTTGTGACTAAACTAGATCTTCAGCATGTGTCGCAATACTTAAATCTTCAAGGTGAAAGGATAATTAATCAGGCAATCATAGAAATTGCTAAACATAAATACAAACCCAACCGATTGCATCGGTTTCTAGCTGCACTCCCGCGTCTCATGGATGAGATGGGCTATTCTGCTCGAATTAGGGGTGGAAGAGCAAGTGACGCTACTCGTTACCAACTAATAGTGACAACCAATTTTGACAGCACCCTGGAACAAGCATTTGTGGATGCTAAACAGCCATTCGATTTAGTATCCTATACCGCAGTTGGTGAAGATGACGACAGCCAACTCATCAAACAGTTTGTCCATCAAAAGTTTGAACATGAAATTGAGGGAGATCAGGAGTCACCAGTAGTTCCTGGTGAGATAAAACCGATACCGCCAGGAAACGCCAACGACTATTCGGACTTTTCGCTCAATGAGTTTCCAGTCATCTTAAAACTCTATGGACCTGTTGATTGGCCAGAACATCCAACCAGAAGCTTTGCCATCACAGAAGATCATTTTATTGACTATTTGGCTTATACCGATAGCAATCCTCAGCAAATTCTTCCCGCATCTCTGCTAGACAAACTCAGGAATGACCATATTTGGTTTTTAGGATATAGCCTACGCTATTGGCATCAGCGTGTCATTTTACACCGTATGTTGCCAAAGACAGGAAACAGGAAAACACAACTATGGTGGGCAGTTCATCCAAAACCTCATGCTTTAGATAAGTCCTTTCTTTGGGAAGTTAACGGTGTAAAACTCATCAGTGAAACGTCTTTAGAAAATTATGTTGATCAATTGAATGAACGACTAAAAGAACGGTGGTAAAAATCACAATTTTAAAATAAAAGGAAGTCATGGATTGCGATAACATTGAAATTCCTGCACCCTATAAAGGACTGATCCCTTATTCACAAACAGATAAATTATTTTTCTTTGGGCGAGACAAAGAACAACAAATAGTTATTCAAAATTTGCGATCTTCACGGCTGACAGTTGTCTATGGAGCTAGTGGTGTGGGAAAAAGCTCGCTTCTGCGGGCTGGTGTTGCATATCATTTGCGTCAAGCTGCCCTGGAAAATCGGGAAACAAATAGTAAACCAGGGTGGGGTGCGATCGTTTTTCCTCCACTTAAGAGCGAATTACAAGATAATTTGTCTTGGCAAGATCCACTAACAGGGATTAAGAAACAACTGGAAGCAGAAATTACCAGTCTTTTCAAAATTGAATCATCAAGTGAAATTAAGCAACAGTTTGAACAAAAGATCAAAACTATTGCCAAAAATAAACAACAACCCTCTTTCACCGATATCTTGAAGGCTTGGATAGATATTGTCCGTCAAGAAGATGAGAGCGGTCGGCTATTTATTCTCCTCGATCAGTTCGAGGAATATTTTGATTTCTTAAACGATAGTGCTAAAGACACCTTCACTGATGAATTTTCTCAAGCTGTTAATGATTCTAATTTGAATCTTCATTTACTCATTTCTATTCGTGAGGATGCCCTGGCTAAACTTGACTATTTTAAAGGTCGCATTTTTCGTAACTTATTAGACAACCGGATAGCAATCAAGCATCTGAATAGGCAATCAGCCCAGGATGCAATTGAGAAACCGATTACTGAATATAACCGACAGCAAACTATCCTTGACCACCTGTGTCACTCAAAGTTAACCATACTCTATGGCGACAGCAGTGCAGGTAAGAGTACAATTTTGCGAGATGGTATTGCCTATTATCTACTTCAAGCAGCTAAACAAAATCTTCAAACATCTGGCCAGATCAAGTTGGCAGTTACCTTATTTAATTCTTGGCATGAAGGCAAACCATTAGATAATTTATTAAGGCAGATTAAAGCAGATATTCAAGATATAGGAAATATCGAAGTACCTCACTTAAATGTATCATTTACAGAAACTTTACAGGCATGGACAAAGCTCATAGGTACAGATAGAAATGGTAGGATCTTCATCATCATTGACCAGTTTGAGGAATACCTGATCCATTCTCCAGTAGATGAAACACAATTATTTTTAGATGAGCTTTTCTGTGCGCTAAATCATCCTAATTTGAATATTGGTTTGCTCATTTGTATTCATAAAAACAGTCTTCATAAACTTGATACCTTCAAAGAAAATATAGTAAAACTATGCCCATACTACTTACATATATCCTCAAGTTTTGTCAAAAAAGAACCAATTGTAGATAATTTGATCAAACCAACGATTATTCAAAATATCGAGGATAAATTAGTCAGTATTGAACCAGACTTAGTTGCAGCAGTTTTGGATGATATCGCTCTTTCAGAAGCACCATCAGAACAGAGGTTTGAAACTCCTTACCTGCAATTAGTAATGCTTCGTTTATGGAAACAGGAAATGAGAGGTGAATGTCGATCTCGTAGGCTAGAAAAACAAAGCTATATAAACTTAGGCAAAGCAGAGCAAATTGTTCAAGATCATCTCGATCAAAAGCTGGAAGATTTAAAGACTGATCTCAAGATTGAACAAAATACATCTGATCGTCTTTTTTACTATTTAGTTACACCATCTGGTCATAAACTTGCTCTCAAAGCCGATGATTTACTGAATTATGTCAACGCAGAACCAAACCAAACTGAAAAACTTGAGATAGAAAAGGTTTATAGCTGGCTAAATAAACTTAGTGAAGGCGAGGCTCGAATTATCCGCCCACTAGCTGCTGATTACTATGAGATTTTTTTAGATGTTTTGGCTACAGCAATCTGGAAGCGGCTACAGCGTCAACGCAAAATCAAACAAATTGAACAGATGGCAAAAGATGCTTTGCTACAATTCGAGTCTTCTGAGCTAGAAGCATTACTGACAGCGATGCGGGCTGGACAAGAGTTGCAGAACAACATTCAATATGGACTCTTACCGCAAGACTGTCACGCTCCCGAATTAAAAACTGCATTGCAGCACATTCTTGACAACATCCAAGAGCAGAATCAATTTAAATGCCATACACAACCAATATGGAGCGTCAGTTTTAGCCCCGATGGAAAGCAGCTAGTTACTGGCTCTGACGACGGTACTGCTCGTCTGTGGGATTTACAGAGCAACCTCCTGCAAGAATTTAAAGCTCATCAAGGCTGGGTTTATACTGTCTTTAGTCCCAACGGACAGTACCTCGCTACTGCCTCATCCGATGGCACGGCTCGCCTATGGGACTTAGAAGGTAAGCTAATGGCTAAATTTAAAGGACATGAGGGCTGGATTTATAGCCTCAGTTTCAGTCCCAATGGACAGCACCTCGCTACTGCCTCCGCCGATGGTACGGCTCGCCTATGGGACTTAGAAGGCAAGCTAATGGCTAAATTTAAAGGACATGAGGGCTGGATTTATAGCCTCAGTTTCAGTCCCAATGGACAGCACCTCGCTACTGCATCCGCTGATGGTACTGTCTGCTTGTGGAATTTACAGGATAAGCCGTTAGCTGAATTCAAAGGACACGAGTCCTGGGTCTGGAGCGTCAGTTTTAGTGCCGATGGGCAATACATTGCTACTTGCTCTGCTGACAGTACAGTTCGCCTGTGGGATTTACAAGGCAAGCCAATAGGCAATCCCTTCCAAGGACACACAGGCCCTGTCTTGAGCGTTAGTTTCAGCAGCGATACACAGAAACTGCTTACTGGTTCTGAAGATGGTACTGCTCGCCTGTGGGATTTACAGGGCAACCTCCTCCAAGAATTTGGCCACAAGGGCTGGGTCTGGAGCGTCAATTTTAGCCCCGATGAGCAGCGCCTCGCTACTACCTCATCTGATGATGCCAGAGCTTGTCTGTGGGATTTACAGGGCAACCTCCTCCAAGAATTTAACCTCTCCCATTTTATCTGGAGCGCTAGTTTCAGCCCTGATGGACAGCAACTAGCCACTGGCTCTGCTGATGGCAAGGTTCACTTGTGGGACTTACAGGGCAACCTCCTGCAAGAATTCAAAGCTCATCAGGGCTGGCTCTGGAGTGTCAGTTTTAGCCCTGAAATGAACCCGGATAAGCAGCGTCTTGCGACCGGCTCTGCTAATGGTAATGTCTGCTTGTGGGACTTGCAAGGCAAGCTTGTACAAGAATTCAAAGGTCATAAAGACTGGATTTATGACCTCTGTTTCAGTCCTGATGGTCAACAGTTAGCGACTGCCTCCGCTGATGGTACTGCCTGCCTGTGGGACTTGCAAGGCAAGCTCGTACAAAAATTCAAAAGTCCTGAGAGACCAGTATATAGCGTTAGTTTTAGCCCCGATGGGCAGCAGTTAGCAACTGCTTCATCGGATGGTACTGTTCAGCTATGGTCAATTGAAAATTTTGAGGCACTCTTGGCAAGGGGATGTAATTGGCTCAAAGACTATATTGAAAAGCATTCTCAGGAACGGGAAGAACTGAGGGTATGTAACAAATAATATTATTTTTCCTAAGTTGACTCTTGTTTGGTTATGGATGTTGATCTCGAACTGCTTGTAATTAATAAATAATCTCACTTTTTTATGTCTATTCAGCAATTCCGAGAATTCTTAAACAGTCACCAGCTTAAATATCAAACTATCTGTTATTCGCCTGCTTATACAGCACAGGAACTTACCAGATATAAACAGGCGCTGGGAATGGAGTTAATTGAGGCTGTATTAGTAAAAATTGACGAACAAAAAATAGCCATAGTTCTTGTACCAGCGAGTCTACGAATCAATGTTGAATCTCTCCAGAAGTCTTTAAATGCAAACAAGACTAGATTACTTAATCAGAAGGAATTTGAAAATCTTTTTCCCGATTGTGAATTTGGTACGCTCCCTCCCTACAGTGAACTTTACGATATCGAGGTTTTTTGGGGTCAAGATTTAGCTAAAAATCAAGAGGTTGCGTATTACGTTTATTCTTATGCTCATCTGGTAAGAATGAAGTATAGTGATTTTGAAAATTTTTTGAATCCCCAAAATAAAATACCATTTTTGACTAGAGCTAAGTATCGGGCAGAGATTGCAGCAGTTATCCCCAAAAATGCCAGGCATGAACTTGATAAACATGAATATTGCTTTTTGGGGGTAAGTTTAGAAAATGATAGTTTTTCAATAGCAAAATTAGTAGGAATAACAGATTGGATTAGTAAACAGTTTAAAAAATGCACTGTTTTAATTGGTGATAGCATACATCGAATTACGCTACAAATAAATCAAGGATTACAGGAAGAACACGCACTTAACAAAGCACTTTTTCTAGGAAGAGAGTATGTGGAGAAGGCAAGGGAGGTTTTTGAGAATTACACTGATACCTGTCTTTTTAATGTAATTTTTTGCTCGGAAGTCCAAAAATCAGAAGATTATTTTAATTATTATGAACAATTACAGAATTTTATTAGTCAAGATGAGAACTTTGCTAATTCAGTTAAATCTTCAGCTAAAGAGTTTGTCCTTCGTCAATTTGACAATAATACTGAAAATTTTGATCATTATGTAGAATTGTCATCTGGGTATTTACTCGAAGAATTAGCGGTTTTTGCCTGTCTTTTTAAAGAAGGCTTATTTGTAATGTTTTATCCAGGTTCTTTAGATATGTTACAAGAAATTACTGAAGGACATTATCCCGGTGCGCCTGATTGTCTGCAAAAAATTATCTATGTTTCTTTACGTCTCAAACGTAAATAATGTTGCCAGTATAATAGATTGACAATACTGTCAAAAACTTTATAGCTAATACCAAATTAATATGAAGCTGCATAGAATAAAATATCAAGAATAAATAATTGAACGCAGATGGACGCAGATGAACACAAATAAAGATGGATTAATCAAGGAATTTCATGATTATGTGCAGCCTCACATAGAATTGGTATGAGAAACTAGCAACAATTCACCTGACAAGGAATTACAGATTGAAGAAAAATTTTATCAAACAGCATCCTAATATTTCTATCAACTCTATTTGAATTTCTGTGGTATCAGGATTCACCAATGTCTAAAACACCGTCTTCTGAAGCTCAATCAAATCAACTGGGTGATTTTGAACTTAATTTGCTCAAACAGGAATACTTTTTTTTGCAAACTACTATTGAAGACTATAATAAGCAGATTTGGGTGATCAAGGCACTGGGTATTACTGGAACTAGTGCTGTTTTAGGATTTATATTAAGAGAAAAACAAAATCTCAGCGTCAGTATCAGTGCTAGTAACATTGCCTTTATAGGTTGCGCTATACCCTTATTTTTCTGGATTCTTGAAAGTCAATGGAAACATTTTCAGCGTGGGTTCTATCCCCGTGTTGCCCAAATAGAATCCATTCTTGCTAATACTTATGGTTTATGTAGTCCTAAAATTTATGGTAGTTGGACTTATACTTTCAAACGTAGCCCTACTTCCCAACATAAAGGTTATCTGTGGGATGGTTTACTGAATCGCAGTGTCTGTGTCAGCTATTTGCTAGAGATTGCCTTTCTTTTGATCATTGCTGCGATCGCCTACTTTTGGAAAAGATAGAGTTTTGAGCAAACAACCGACGCAGAGGTACTCTCATTTTAGCATAAAATAATTTTGCAAGAGGTCTAGTCTCTAGTATCGAGAATATACCTATCATGACGTAATGATTTTGAAATTAGTTTAATTGACATTTAGCAAGATGTTAACTTTGAGGATAAAGAATAATTCCTTTAAGTAACAGGAACTCGATTAAATAAAATCCAATAAAATCCAAGTTGCTGAACTGCTTGGTTAAATTGTTCAAAATCTACAGGTTTAACAATATAGCTATTTACCCCCAGTTGATAACTCTCGATCACATCGCTATCTTCAGCAGAAGAAGTCAATACAACAACGGGAATCATTTGTGTGCGTGGGTCAGATTTGAGTTGCCGTAAAACTTCCAATCCATTCACTTTTGGCAGTTTCAAATCTAGTAAAATAACTTTGGGTTGATTTGTCATCATCCGCTGGGCATAGTTTCCGCGACAAAAGAAAAAATCGAGGGCTTCTGCTCCATCTTGAAGCAATTGGACTTGATTTCCAATTCGTCCGCGACGCAAAGCCCGCATAGCTAGTTCTGCATCAGCAGGATTATCTTCAACTAACACAATAGAAATCGGTTGCTCAAAAGATGTATCAGTGGGCTGATCAATGGGTTGGTCAGTCATTAGTTATTGTACTCGGAAGGGTGAAATAAAAGGTTGCGCCTTGATCGATCGCTGCTTTAGCCCAAATGCGGCCACCGTGGCGTTTAATAATGCGTTGAACGATCGCTAGTCCAATACCTGTACCTTCAAATTCTTGTTCGCGGTGCAGACGCTGAAATACTCCAAACAAATTATCGGCATACTGCATATCAAACCCTGATCCATTATCTCTAATAAAGTACACTCCTTCACCATCCATAAGTTCATAACCCACTTCAATATGGGCAACGGATTTGTATTTAGTGTACTTGATGGCATTTGATAACAGGTTAATCCAGACTTGGGTGAGGAGGGAAAAGTCAGCTTGACAGATGGGTAAATCAGCGATCGCAAATTCTATTTGCCGATTTGACCATTCTGGAGCTAAATCACGCAGCACCTGTTGAATCAACTCATTGACTAACACGGGCTGTTTGGACATTTCCTTGCGATCCAAGCGGGATAAATTCAACAGATCATCAATCAACTCACCCATGCGTTTGGCATTATCCCGGACAACTTTTAAGTAACGATTGGCTTCTACATCAAGTTGTTCACTGTAGTCTTCTTGGATCATTCTCGAAAAGCCATCAATTGCCCGTAAAGGCGCTCGCAAGTCATGAGAAACGGAATAAGAAAAGGACTCCAATGCTTTGTTAGCAGCCTGTAATTGGGCAGTCCGCTGGATGACCCGTTGTTCTAATTCTACATTGAGTTGACGGACTTCTGCCTCTACCGCTTTGATGTCACTGATATCCCGCATAATAGTAGAAACATATTCCACACTACCATCCCTGGCTTTGTGAGCAATGATCATTTGCGAAACCGGAATTTCTCTGCCATCACTGCCCAACAAAGCAGTTTCACCAACCCAGGTATCATCTCGAATAGCTGCCGGAATGCCCTTATTTAGGACAATTTCTAATGCCCATTGGGGATGGCATTTGGAGATAATCACGTTAGAGAGGTCTGCATCCAGGGGTATGCCTGACAGCTTTCTGGCTTGAGCATTATTCCAGAAAATATTGCCTTCAGGAGTACACATACCAATATAATCAGTAGATGCTTCTAGGATAGCGATCATGCGATCGCGGTCTTTCTCTGCCCTTTGGCGTTCGGCAATTTCAGCCCTTAAAGAGGCATTCAGTTCTTCCTGATGCTTTAATAGACGAGCATTGTCAATAGAAATAGCTGCCCGACTAGAAAGTAAACGCAGGATTTCAATTCGCTCTTGCGTAAATGCATTAGTGGTGAGATTGTTTTCTAAAAAGACAATTCCAGTCAGTTTTCCCTGGTTCAACAGGGGCGCACAAAGAATTGATTTCGATTGGTGCTGCACAATCCAAGGGTCAGATTGAAAGTTGCCGGATTGAGCAGCATTGTCGAGGATGACACTTTCTTGAGTGCGAGCCACGTAATTAATCAGAGCAGTTGGTAAGTAAGTAGTTCCATCTATTGAGATTAAATCTAGGGGAATTGATTGTAAAACAGCTATTTTTTCATCACCAATCGACCCAATCGCCTCAATCCGCCATTCGTCTTCTGTTGGTAAAATTAGATAACCCGTTTGCGCCCCGGCATTCTCAATCAAGATGGTCATCAGTTTTGCCAGCAGTTTATCTAACAGGATTTCCCCTGCGATCGCAACAGATGCTTTCAATACCGTTTCTAGATCAAGTGCCTCTAACTTAGTTGAAGCTGATTGTGTAGTGTCAACTTTACCTGTGCTGGTCATTGGTGACCGCAGTTCTAGCAGTTGGGGATAGCGTCTTTCCAAGTCTTGGACTTTAGCTGTTGCCCCCCACCTTAAATAACCATACCTCGCCTCTTGCAGATAGGCTTTAGCGATTGTTATCCGGTTATTTGCCAAATGAAACTTTGCTGCTAGTTCGTTGGCTAGAGCCTCTTCTTGCAGGTATTCGTTTTCTCTCGCCAGAGCGATCGCGCGATCGTAGGCATCCATTGCTGCCATTACCTCACCCAACACCCGATACCGTTCGGCTTCTACCAAGTGCCATTTGTGTAAATAATTCATGGGGGCATGGTGCGCCCAATTTTGCATTTTTGCCTGATTTTCTGCTACCTGTTGCAGCAACTCTGACTGTTTTGAGGGATCTGTGTCTGCATACACCGCCAGCCGAGATAGAGAATCGTAGAACAGAAATATAGCCACCAAGGCCGATCCGGTCATTGCACCCATATACTCTTGTGCGAGAACAGCATTGGCAACTGCCCCCTTTGCATCGTCAAACAGGTAACACAGAAATAATTTATTCAGGTAAAAAAAGAACAAACCTCCGTGAAAATTGGTTTGTTGCATCTGGGGTAGCCGGATGGCTTCATCATAAGCTTGACCCGATAAAATACCAGGTGCAGGAACATCCTGAATCAAGTTCAAAACAGTTTGCCAGCAAATATCTACAAAATGAATACCAGATGAATGCTTGATTTGTTTCACTGCCTGGGCATAACTGGTCAAATGAAGTTGTAGTTCAGCCAGGGGTTGACCTACCGCAAATGCATAACCACAGAAATGCATAGCCGCATAGCCAGCAAACTCTAAATCGCCCTGCTCAATTCCAACCTGATAGCAATCCTGGAGTGGCTTGAGACTTTCTCTCAAGTGTTTCCTCCAAACATTAATCTGGTCACTAACCGGGAATAAGGTTCTGGCTTGAATGGGTTTGGCATCTAAGCGCTCCAGCAGACTTATGGCCAGTTGACCAAATTGATACCCGGCATCAATCTCAAAGACAACTCCACAGAGAATAATCCCATAGGCGGCATAGGCAAAGGGAGCCAACATCATATTTCCGTACTCAACCAGCAAATCCACCATCTTGAGTACAGTCAGCAGAAATAGGGGAGGTATTGCCAAATAAGCTGATGCACACATACTTGTCAACAGTTGCATTGCTGCCAGCACCTCTGGCTCAGACATGATTGGCAAGTTCACCAAATCTTCAATGTGTCTGTTTGCTAATTTTGAGGCAGTTGCCGAGATTGCTTGTTGAACATCCTCAAAGTTTGGCTGGTTGGGGAGATGAACTCCTAATTTTTCCAGTAAGCGTAAACTAATTTGAATCGCCTCTAGCAATTTGCTTTGAGCAACATAAGTCTGAATCTTGACATCGTAGACTTTTAAGCTGGCTAGTAGGGTTTTGGCATGATCAAGTACCTGTTGGCACAGTGGCTCTACTTGCTCGAAATTACCGCTAAGATAGGCGGCTTCTGCTGTAGCACTATACAGGGTCAGGGTAAGATCATAGTTAGTTTGCCAGCTATCTATGGTCAGCAGATCCAAACCAGTTTGCAAATATCCCCAGGCAGCATCATAAGCAGCTGATGCCTTGGCTTTTTCCCCTGCCATCAGGTTTAACCGAGATAAATTATCCTGCTCAGATTGAGTTTTGATCAGTTTTCTGCCCAGGTTTAGTTGGTTGGTGATATCAAAAATTTTGGATTCTCGCTGTTCGGGGGCAGTCATTTGTAATAAACACTGTCCCACTTGCCAATGGGTTTTGATTTGCTCGGCTTGGGGAAGGAGAGAATAAGCTGCTTGTTGAATGCGATCGTGAACAAATTTATATTCAATTGTCGGGCTATTGGGGAGTGGCACATCGAAGACTACTGATTTGTGGGCATTGCTCATGGGCAGAATCAACCCTTGAGCGATCGCCACTCCCAAAGTCTGAGCGGTTTCTCGCTGGGATAGTTCAGCGGCATAAGCTAGGGTTTCTAAATTAAAAGAGCTGCCAATACAGGCAGATAGCCGCAACACTTGCTGCGTCTGTTCATTGAGCCTCTGAATCTTGCTGGCCATCAAATCGACAACATTATCAGTAATGCCCTGCTTCTGAATTTGCTCTATCGACCATTGCCATTTTTTGGTTTGGCGCTCAAATTTCAGTAGCCCTTCGGTGTAGAGAGATTTCAAAAATTCATTCATGAAAAAGGGATTTCCACCAGTTTTTAGTTGCACCAGTTTGGCTAAGGGCAGGGAATCCTCTGGTTGGCAGTGCAATGTATCGGCAATCAGTTGATTGATATCAGGTAAGTTCAATGCTGCCAGAAAAAGTTGGTTTACCACTCCTCCACTCTGCCGGATTTCCTCTACCGTTTGCATCAAGGGATGGGCTGCATTTACTTCATTATCCCGGTATGCCCCAATCAACAGCAAAGATTGTTTTTCGGTGGTGGTAGCTAACAGTTGAATCAGCTTCAGCGAGGCATTATCTGCCCACTGAAGATCATCCAAAAAGATGACGAGGGGATGTTCTGACTGAGTAAAGACGCGAATGAAATTTTGAAAGACTTGATTAAAGCGATTTTGGGCTTCTGTCGGCGGCAAAACAGGTACATCTGGTTGATTTCCCACAATCAATGCCAATGCTGGAATTACTTGAGTCATTACTCGACTATTAGATCCCAGTGCCACTAAGAGTTTTTCTCGCCACAGACTCAATTGTGCTTCATCTTCACTCAATAATTGTTTGATCAGCGATTCCAAGGCTTGAGCGATCGCAAAGTAAGGGATATCACGCTGATACTGGTCAAATTTGCCCGAAACAAAATAGCCCCGTTGTTGTGTAATCGGTTTATAAATTTCCTGCACCAATACTGACTTGCCAATACCGGAATACCCGGCAACAAGCATCATCTCAACGAGGGAGGAAGACGGAGAAACATCTTTTGCGTCATCTTTACCTGCTACTCTGTCAAACGCTGCTAATAAGGTCTCCACCTCCTTTTTTCTGCCATAAAGTTTTTCAGGGATATAAAACTGATCGGAAATATCTTGTTGTGCTAAAGTAAAAGACTCTATGCGTCCCGTTTGTTGTAACTGAATCAGACATTGTTCTAAATCAGTTATAATTCCCCCAGCACTTTGATACCGATCCTCCGCTGTTTTAGCTAACAGTTTCAGGATAATTTCTGAAACCATCACCGGAATTTCTGGATCGATAACATGAGGTGGAATCGCTTCTAGAGCCAGATGATGATGAATTAACTCTAGGGGATCGCTGGATTCAAATGGCAGTCGATGGGTTAACAATTGATAAAAGGTCGCACCCAAAGAGTAAAAATCAGTTCGATAGTCCAGAGAACGGTTCATTCTGCCTGTTTGTTCTGGAGATATGTAAACCAGGGTTCCCTCTAATACTGTGGGACTTTTGAGAGTTAAGGTTTCCCGCGATAGGGCAGTTGAAATACCAAAGTCAATAATTTTAAGTTGTTGTGTTTTTGGATTAAAAACAATATTGGATGGATTAATATCTTTATGAATTATTTTTGCACTATGAATATCACTTAAACTTTTAGTTATTTGCACAGCTAACTTGAGAAATTCTGTTAAGTTAAACCTGCTTGTCTCTATAATATTTGCTAAAGATTTCCCTCCAAAATCTTCTAGAATAATGATAAAACTACTTTGATATTGCTGCAAACCGTAAGATTGGATCACACTTTCCAGTGACAAGCTGCGGGTAATTTCGTATTCGAGTTTATATCGGGTGATTTCCTCTGGTGTGGGGTATTCTTTCTTCAAAATCTTGAAGATTACAGGCAAACTATCCCGTTCACGAATTCCCCGATAAACCTGTGAATTAGCGCTTTCGTGGATTTTTTTCTGAATTTGATAACCCGGAATTGTAATCATAGTTCAACCACCTTCAACTAAACCCGACAGGAGTTCTCTCTAATTCTTTGTTAGCTCGAACACACTGTATCTATACTCATGTCAGTGTAGGTAGTTGACCAGCTAGATATTTTGATTAACATAGATATAGATATTGAATGATTTGATTAACAAGTGTGAGTATCGTAATCATTTTTTCTGACCAAAATATAGCCTACTCCCATCAATAATTAACATTTCTTAATCATGCGGGCTAAGTCATGAGCAAATAGGTCTATAACCTCTTAAGTGTCTAGCTCGTCAATTTTTAACTCCCCTGGTTTGTTTTTAGAATCGCTGTACCAGTTGCGTCAGTCCTGAAAATGTTAGTTGGGGAATACTCAAAGGTTACCAAAGAGCTTGTTAAGTATGAGTCAACCCTTGAACGTGCTGATTGTGGAAGATTCAGAGGCTGATGCTATGTTAGTTCTCCGTGAACTACATCGCGGTGGTTTCAATCCTATCTGGGAGCGTGTCCAAACAGCCCAAGAACTGAGTGCTGCCCTCAATCACTGTAGCTGGGATGTCATCCTTTCAGATTATCGATTACCTGGATTTAATGCGCCTGCGGCTTTAGAAATAGTCAAGCAGAGTCACAAAGATATTCCTTTCATTCTCATTTCTGGCATTATCGGCGAAGTATCTGCTGTGGAAATGATGAAAGCGGGCGCTGATGACTATGTGATGAAAGACAACTTAAACCGATTGCCAGAGGCAGTGCGTCGAGAAATGCGGGATGCACAGGTACGAGCAGAACGTAAGCAAGCCCAAGCAGAACTAGAAAACCAAAGAATATTCTTGCGGCAAGTCTTCGATGTTGTGCCTAATAGTATTTTTGTCAAGGATACTCAAGGTCGTTTTGTCACCATTAACCAAGCAGGAGCCATAGCCTATGGAGTAAAAGTAGAGGAAATCATTGGCAAGCGGGAAAACGATTTGACAAATGTTGCCTTAGAACAAACGGAGCCTCATTTTGTTAATAACCAAGAGGTAATGCAGATTGGGCAGCGACAAATTTATCCCTGTCAAGCGATCGCTAACAAACAAGGAGAAGTCCGTTGGTACAAAACTATTGTAGAACCTTTTGTGGATACTCAGGGGGTGATACAGGGAGTCATCGGTTCGGCAACAGATATTACTGATATTAAACAGGCACAATCAGCATTACAGCATAGCCAAAAGTTACTTCAAACATTAGCGTCTAATATACCGGGAATGATTTACACCTTTGTACAGCATTCCGATAGTTCTGCTGGTTTTGAGTATGTCAGTTTTGGTTGTAAAGACTTGCTAGAATTAACACCAGAAGAAGTTTTAAATAATGCCTCTCTTTGCTTTGCACAAATTCATATTGATGACCGTGCCGGATATTATGCCGCTGCCAAACAGAGCGCTCAAACTTTAAAACCCTTGTCTCATGAGTGGCGAATAGTTACACCCTCTGGCAAACTCAAGTGGGTACAGGTAAGCGCTCGTCTAGAGTGTCGAGAAAATGGGGATATTGTCTGGCATGGTGTTTTATTGGATGTGAGCGAACGGCAAACGGCGCTTCGCGATCGCCAACTTGCCGAACTCGAACGAGAACAATTGCTAGCCCGTGAACGCCACTACGTCAAACAATTGCAGGGATTAACCACAGCAGCACTGACGATCAATTTTGCCCTTTCTGTTGAACAACTATTGCAAGTAATCACCGATCAGGCGGCATCAATCATTGGTACTCACCAGTCTATCACCAGCATGACGATTGATGAGAATTGGGCACAGGCAATTACCGCCATCTACTTGTCTGATAAGTATGCGGCTTGGCGGAATTACGATAAAAAGCCCGATGGATCTGGCATCTATGCCTGTGTGTGTCACCTGAATCGCCCGATGCGGATGACTCAAAGCGAACTAGAGGCACATCCACGTTGGCGAGGCTTTGGCAAAGAGGCAGAAAACCATCCTCCGATGCGAGGCTGGCTTGCTGTCCCTCTTGTAGGGCGAGATGGACAAAACATTGGCTTGATTCAGCTTTCAGACAAATATGAGGGTGAGTTTACTGAAGCCGACGAAGCCATCCTGGTGCAATTAGCACAAATGGCATCGGTCGCCATTGAAAATGCTCGGTTATACGAAGCAGAACAGCAAGCAAGGTCGGCTGCAGAAGCTTCGCGAGAAGAAGCCGAAGCCGCCAACCGGATTAAGGATGAATTTTTAGCGGTGTTATCTCACGAACTGCGATCGCCCCTCAATCCCATTTTGGGTTGGTCAAGGCTGCTGCAAACCGGCTCTCTTGACGAGGCCAAGACAAAGATCGCCCTGGAAACTATTGAGCGGAATGCCAAACTGCAAGCAGAACTGATTGAAGATTTGCTGGATGTTTCCCGGATTCTGCGGGGCAAGCTCAGTCTCACAAGCAGCCCGATTAATCTAGCATCAACTATTAAAGCGGCAATCGAAATTGTGCGACTCGCAACAGAAGCCAAGTCTATTCAAATAGAGACGATGCTAGAGCCTGAAGTTGGACTTGTTTCTGGTGACTCAACCCGCTTGCAGCAAGTGATATGGAACTTGCTCTCCAATACCGTTAAATTTACACCCCCAGGGGGTCGGGTTGAGGTGCGATTGGAACAGGTTGACAATCAAGCTCAAATCACCATTAGCGACACCGGAATGGGTATTTCTCCTGAATTTCTACCTCATGTGTTTGATTATTTTCGTCAAGCAGATAGCACTACCACTCGTCAGTTTGGTGGACTGGGTTTGGGTCTGGCGATCGTCCATCACTTAGTTGAGCTGCACGGTGGCACTATTCAGGCAGAAAGCCAGGGTGAAGGAATGGGAGCCACATTCAAGGTTAAGCTGCCACTGATGGCAACTGTGCCAACTGTAAATCAAGATTCTCAATTGTCAGAACCATCTCTTGATTTGCAGGGTATCCATGTTTTAGTGGTTGATGATGAGACAGATACACGGGACTTTGTTGCTTTTTTATTGGAACAAGCAGGGGCAAGAGTAATCGTAACTGCTTCGGCCGGTGAAGCATTTACAGCCTTAACTCAATTCCAACCTGATGTCCTCCTTAGCGACATCGGGATGCCGGAAATGGATGGCTTTATGCTGATGCGGCAAATCAGAGCCTTGCCACCAGAGAAGGGCGGACAGATTCCCGCGATCGCTCTGACTGCCTACGCCGGTGATTTCAATCAGCAACAATCGTTACAAGCAGGCTTTCAACAGCATATTGCCAAACCTATTGAACCAGAGGGATTAATACGGGCAATTTCTACGCTTTATGCTACAGGTAATATCGCTAATGTCTAATCTAGATTCAGCAATCTAAAATCTAAAACCAAAATGGTGTTAATCGGGAAGAGTGAAATAAAAGGTTGCACCTTGATCAACTGCTGCTTGGGACCAAATGCGGCCACCGTGGCGTTGAATAATGCGTTGCACGATCGCTAGTCCAATACCTGTACCTTCAAATTCTTGTTCGCGGTGCAGACGCTGAAATACTCCAAATAGATTATCGGCATACTGCATATCAAATCCTGATCCATTATCTCTGATGAAGTACACTCCTTCGCCATCCATCACCTCATAACCCACTTCGATATGAGCAATGGATTTGTATTTAGTGTACTTGATGGCATTGGATAACAAGTTAATCCAGACTTGGGTGAGGAGGGAAAAGTCAGCTTGACAGATGGGTAAATCAGCGATCGCAAATTCAATCTGACGACCTGACCATTCTGGGGTTAAATCACGCAGCACCTGTTGAATCAACTCATTGACTAACACTGGCTGTTTGGACATTTCCTTCCGATCCAAACGGGATAAATTCAACAGATCGTCAATCAACTCACCCATGCGTTTGGCATTATCCCGGACAACTTTTAAATAACGATTGGCTTCGGCATCCAGTTGCTCACTGTAGTCTTCTTGGATCATTCTCGAAAAGCCATCAATCGCTCGTAAAGGCGCTCGCAAATCATGGGAAACGGAATAAGAAAAGGACTCCAATGCTTTGTTAGCAGCTTGTAATTGGGCAGTCCGCTGGATTACCCTCACTTCTAAAGACTCATTCAGTTCATATAAGGCTTCAATCGCCCGCTTTCGCTCTAATTCTGCTGCTGCCCGTGCGGCAAATACCTCTAAAATTGTCCTTAATCGCCGCATATCTGCCAGTGGTTGCAAGTCGAGAATGCAAAGATTACCAATAGCATCGCCGTTGGTATTTTTTAGAGCAATACCCAGATAACTATCTACTTGCATTGTCACCAAGTCTAAGTCTTCAGGAAACATTTGCTGAACAAAGCTTTCGCAGTAAAACAGTCCGTTTCTCAAGGCCAATTCGCATGGTGTGCGTGCCGGAAAGTAGGATGTTTGTGGTTGCAATGTCCCATGCGCCCAATAAGCCAGAGATTGAAGTTCACCATTTACTAGTTCGGTGACAAGGGCATAGCGGACGTGCAAGGCTTGGGCAATATGACAAACCAAAGCTGGGAAAAAATCTTGCCCTGTAACCGCAGCCGTTCCTGTAACTAAACTTTGCAGTGTTGTTTCTGCTCTGATCAAATCCGCTTCCCGCTGTTTCGCTTCACTGATGTCGCGCATGATGGTAGAAAAATATTCCAGAGTACCATCTGTTGTTTTATGGGCAATAATCATCTGCGAAACTGGAATTTCTTTACCCTCATTAGTTAATAATGCCGTCTCTCCCACCCAGCTACCATTCTGTATTGCACCTGGCAGCCCTTGATTTTGAATAATTTCTAAAGCCCATTGGGGGTGATAATCCTTCATGCGTAGGGCTGACACATCTGCATCAGGGGATAGACCCCGAATTTTATTAGCTTGAGCATTATTCCAAAGGACAACAGCATCTGGTGACGACATCCCAATACAGTCTGTAGAGGCTTGTAAGATTGCAATCAAGCGATCGCGATCTTTCTTTGCCCGTTTTCGTTCGGCAATCTCCATTTCTAATTCGGCATTTATTTGTTGTAGTGCTTGAGTTCTCTCCTGTACTCGTTGTTCTAACAGTTCATTAGCTTGGTGAATTTCCCCAAACTTTTGCTGTAAACTGACAGCCATCAATCGGAAGTTCTGCAATAACAGCGCCAATTCACTTACCTGACTGTGCATCCAGTTGATCGGTTTTTGCTCTAGCAGTTTATTTGGTAAGTTAGTAGTGACATCTGCCAATTGAAACAACGGTTGAACCAATTGACGACTAACTAAAGTAGCAGAAATTAGAGCCAGTCCGGAGACAAATAGCAGTATTGCCATATTGCGGGTGTGAACCCACTCAATCTGGCGCACATGAGAGCTTGCAGCCATCTGGACAACCAGTTTCCAGGGAATTGTCTGATCAATAGCAAACTCTTTCACAAATAGGGAATTTTGCCACTGCACCATGACCAGGGGACTACCAGTAGTTGGTAGCCAATGGTAGGTTTGAGTACCTATCTGGTCAACCCTGCCATCCTTACGCCAATTGAAGGATGGAGTACCAATCAATTCTGGTTTCGTGGTGGCAGCTACTGTCTGCTGTTGATCAACTAATGTGATGTCTAGCTTTTCTTTACCCAAATTAGACTGTAACAACTTTGTGATATTGCTTAAATCAATTTCAGTAAAAATAGCACCTATCAGTTTTCCATCCTTCAGAATTGGCACACCAAATAAGGCAACAGGAAAGGAAGAATTGCTCGGTATCAGCCGAACAGGAGAGAGAAACGGTTGGGGCGATCGCCGTATTTGCTCGAAATACTCGTTTTGATTAAAGGCGATCTGAGGAGCAGAGACATTGTTCTCAAAATCGAGAATGGTTTTTCCTGTCTCATCTAAAATATGAATGTGTCGAAACTCAGGAAAAGTCCGGCTCACGAATGCAGCATTTTGTTGTAAAGCATCGCTCTGGAAAGAGTTGAGCATTGCTAATTCGGCAAGTCCATTCACAGATGTCAAACGTCTCTCGTACCAGCCACGCATCTCAACTGTCAAGTAACGAGAGGCATCATTTAAGTCTAAGCGCACGGTGTTTTTGATGTCATTGACCACCTGATGGCTGGCTAACACAATTAAAACTAAGGTGGGAAATGACACAAAAGTGACTAACAGATTAAACAGAGTTTGTTGTAATGAAAGGGTGCTAATGGCAGGTGGACGGTCAACCCAACGATGAATAGGCGAATGCGTCAGTAATAAGCTGGCAATGAGGGCGTTGAAGATACCATTGACAGGCTGCTTAAAAAGAATAATTCGGGATTGAGTCGGATCGACGTGGAGAACGATCGCATAAAATAGCCATATTAGTGGCATCCCAATTACCAACCAAAAAAGAGCATCCAGCAAAACGATATTATTTTGCTGTCGTCGGTGAAATAGCCAACCGACAAATAGTGCTTCTACCGTAAAAGTCAAGGTGGTATAGGGATGATGCCAAATCACATAGGTACAGATACCAGCAATAAAACCTGCAAAAGTTCCCCATCTCACCCCGTATAGACAGACGACAATCCAAACAGCGATCGCACCAAACAGAAAATCAATGTCGAAAAATAATGTCCAGCGGAAGTAGTTTCCCAAAAAGCCAGCAATAATCAGTAGGATTAAACCTCCCAGTTGCCGATTTTCAGGTAATTTTAATCCTAAAATTTTTGTTAAATACATTGAACGAACTCGTTTAATGTTTTTGATTTAGTAGAAATGCAAGTTAAGTAGTTTATATCTTATTCAGTGTCTTTTCGGCAGAAAGCCGCTTGCGCGGACTAATAGGAAACTAAGCTAGTATTAAATTAGACTGTTCAGAGGATGTCTAAACAGCTAACTCCAAAAACTTTGTTAAGGTCAACGAAGAGGCAGGGGGAAGTGGGCAGGGGGGTAGGGAGAAATGACCCCTTCCTCCTGCCGTGAAGCGGAGCGAAGGGTCTGAGTCCCCCACTTCTACAAAGTGGTTCTCGTCCAGGTGGGGTGGTCACTGAGCTTTGTCAAAGTGTCGAATCCCCATCTCAACTGTCCCCCCTGCTCCCTGCTCCCTGCTCCCTTGCCTCTTTTTCAACATTCTTGTGGCTCTTATCTTTGCTAAAGATTCCCTCCAAATTATGAGTGAACTCTTAAATGTCCTGATTATTGAAGATTCAGAAGCTGATGCTATGTTAGTTCTCCGGGAACTGCGTCGCGGTGGCTTCAATCCAATTTGGGAGCGTGTCCAAACTGCCCAAGAGCTACGCGTAGCCCTCGATAGCCGTACATGGGATGTCATACTTTCAGATTACCGCTTGCCTGGATTCAATGCACCTACGGCTTTGCAAATAGTTAAGCAGAGTCAAAAAGATATTCCTTTTATTCTCGTTTCCGGCACAATTGGCGAAGTATCCGCTGTGGAAATGATGAAAGCAGGCGCTCATGATTATGTGATGAAGGACAACTTAAACCGATTACCAGAGGCGGTGCGTCGAGAACTTCGGGATGTCCAGGTACGAGCAGAACACAAACAAGCCCAAAATCTCTTAGAAACATTAGCCTCTAATATACCGGGCATGATATACACTCTGGTGCAGCATTCTGATGGTTCTGCTGCTTTTGAGTACGTCAGTTTGGGTTGTTTATCTCTTTTAGAGTTAACGCCAGATCAAGTTTTAGAAAATATCTCTCTTTGCTTTGCACAAATTCATACTGATGATCGTGCAGGATGTTATGTAGCTGTCAAACAAAGCATTCAAACTTTAAATCAATTTTCTTACGAGTGGCGATTAGTCACACCATCTGGCAAGTTAAAGTGGGTACAGGCCAGCGCCCGCCCGGAACCACGGGAAAATGGAGATACTATTTGGCATGGTATTTTATTGGATGTGAGCGATCGCAAACACGCACAGGAATTACTGATTCACAATGCTTTACATGATCCATTAACAAACCTACCCAATCGGACACTTTTGGAAGAGCGACTTGAATTAGCTATTCACCGCACTAAGCGAGTAGAAAACTATCATTATGCAGTCTTATTTCTAGATTTAGATAGATTCAAAGTCATTAATGACAGTTTAGGACATTCAGTTGGAGATCAACTACTTAAAAGTATTGCTAAAAAGCTGAAAAATCATCTGCGTGAAATTGATTTAGTAGCTCGGCTCGGTGGTGATGAATTCGTAGTTTTATTAGAAGATATTTATAATTTGGAAAAAGCTATTCAAATTACCACGCGTATTCTTCAAGATTTTCAAATACCATTGATCATTAATAATTCCGAAGTTGTGATCAGCACCAGCATCGGTATTGTTTTAGGAACAAAAAACTATGATCTTGCTGCTGATTTACTCCGAGATGCTGATATTGCTATGTATGAAGCCAAAGCACAAGGCAGGAATTCATATAAAATTTTTGATGCCCAAATGCATACCCAAGCAGTAAATCGACTAACTCTAGAAACCGAAATTCGTAAAGCTCTCGAAAGAGAAGAATTTATCGTATATTACCAGCCTATTATTGATATATTTAGCAATCGGCTGATTGGATTTGAGGCATTAGTACGCTGGCAACATCCAACTCGTGGATTCATTTTACCGAATGAATTTGTTCCTATTGCCGAAGAAACTGGACTAATTGTGCCGATAGATCACTGGATGTTTTACACAGCTTGTCAACAACTGGCAACCTGGAAAACTAATTTTCCTAATTGCTTCCCACTAAAAATAAGTATTAATCTCTCTGTTCAAGACATTCGCCAAGATAATTTCATTGAAAACATTGATAAAATCTTAAAAGAAACAAAATTAGATGGTGAATTCATCAGTTTAGAAATTACAGAGAGTATGCTAATTGAAAATATCAATCAAACAATTGATTTGTTAACTAAATTAAAGTTAAGAAAAAACGAGATTAGTATTGATGACTTTGGGACTGGTTATTCATCACTCAGTTATCTTCATCGTTTACCTGCTGATAACTTGAAGATTGATCGCTCTTTTGTGACTCAAATGCAGGAAGGAAATCGTAATTATCAGGTTGTGAGTACTATCATCACTTTGAGTAATCAACTTGGCTTAACTGTTATAGCAGAAGGAATTGAAACAATACAGCAACTACAGTGGTTACAGCAATTAGGATGTGAATTTGGGCAGGGATATTTATTTTCTAAACCCTTGGCTGCTGAGGATATTGAGATACAATTTCTTCAAGGAGACTATGATAAATTGTATGGCTCTACCTCTTCTTTTATGGAGAATAAACATTGAAACTAACTACCGGACTGCAATTAGTAAGGAACACAGTGAAGGAAAATTCTGACTCAGTACTCACTACTCAGAAACTTACACAACGGAATCCAATATGACAGGTTGAAGTATCAATTGTCTCTGCATGACGAGATGCTGGACGATAGCGAAAGCAGTAGTTGGCTGCACAAAGAAAAGACCCACCTTTCAAGACTTTTCTGGGAATGCGAATTTCTGAGAAGTTGGGATCAAAACTTTCTTCTAAAGTACCACCTCTGGGATTAACTGGAATACAGCAAGATTTTGGTTTAGATGAGAAGACTCGGTACCAATCCATTGTCCATTCCCAAACGTTACCCGTCATATCATACAAGCCATAATTGTTGGGAGGGTAAGAGCCAACGGGTTCAGGTCGGGGAGAATGAGATTTTAAGTTTTGCCAGGGAAACTCTCCTTGCCAGATATTAGCCAATAACTTTTTTTGGGGAAACTCATTACCCCAGACATAAACTGCACCTTCTAAACCCCCACGCGCTGCAAATTCCCATTGTGCTTCTGTCGGTAATGCTTTACCAGCCCATTTTGCGTATGACTCAGCATCTTCATAAGCAATATGCACAACTGGATAGTTTTCCCGTCCTTTAATTGAACTACCAGGCCCTTCAGGATGTCTCCAATTTGCGCCGGGAATATAATTCCACCAGCTACAGGATTGTAAATCAACTGGATGAGATGGCTGCTTAAAAACTAACGAGGCAGGGACTAGTAATTCTGGTAATGCTCCAGGATAATCCTCTGGATTTGGTGTGCGTTCGGCAACGGTAATATATTTAGTGGCTTTGACAAATCTCTGAAACTGTTTATTTGTCACAGCATATTTATCCATCCAGAATCCTGTGACTGTGACACGCAGGATGGGTCTTTCTTCTGGGTAATGATCATCCGACCCCATTGTAAATGTACCGCCTGGAATCCAAACCATCTCTTTGTCCGGTGGTTTTCCTGGCGATTTTGAAGTTGGTGTGGCGAAGCTGATCGCTACTTCAGTTTGTCTATGCTGTTTCATGAACTACTTATTAAACTATAGAACTTACGCATGAGTTCCGGAATAGCTAACCATAGAGGCAGGGAAGACGCGGATAAATAAGAATTTGAGAGATATTTTGCGTAAGTCCTGATTAGGTTAGAACTTACGCTCATGGTTGGTACTAGAAATCTACCCCTCGTCAGTTAAGATCCATAAGGCAACATTTGCAATTCCCAGTGTTCAAATTGGGCTTTTAACCGCGTAAATACCTGTGGATTACTAGCCTTGAGGTCTGTTGTTTCGCCAGGATCAGTGGCTAAATTGAACAAAGCCTCTTGGTTTCCCTGTCTCCAATACTTCCAATCGCCACTTCGCACGGCTCTTCTTCTTGTCGCTACCGCTGATCCATAACGCCAAAACAGGGTTCGGGAGAACTCACTGCGATCGCCACGCAACAGGGGAAGTAAATTTTGTCCATCTGGAGGAAAGTCTGGATGGAAGCTTGTTCCAGTGGCAGCAAGAATGGTTGCGGTTAAATCAAAGGTGATAATCACCTGGTTACTCACTTGATTGGCTTGAGTCACACCAGGATAGCGAATGATGGTAGGTACTCGGAGGCCACCTTCGTATAGACTAGTTTTCTGACCCCGGAATAGTCCAAAGTTAGAGAATCTTTCGCCACCATTATCACTGGCAAAAATTACCAAGGTATTATCAGCCTGTCCAGTTGCCTCCAAGGCATCCAATACTTTGCCCACTCCGTCATCTAGGCTCTTGATCATTGCCGCATAGGTTGCTTGCGAGCCTCCCGCAGTGTAACCATTTTGAAGATAAAAAGCAGTTGAGTCTTGATCGTCTGGCCCTTGCCAAGGCCAATGGGGCGCATTGTAATGCAGACTGAGATAAAATGGGCGATCGCGTTGACGCTCAATAATTTCAACTGCTTTATCTGTAAACAAGTCTGTAATATACCCTTCACGCTGTACAGGCACATCATTTTCATAAAGATCTGGTATGCGATCTGAGCCTGTATGGGTAAAATATTCAATCCCACCGCTTAAATGCCCAAAGTACTCGTCAAATCCCTTTTGGAGAGGACCAAAGTTAGGTGGATAACCAGCGTGCCATTTACCAACCAAGGCAGTTTCATAACCATTTGCTTTCAGTAGTGAGGCAATGGTTGGTTGATTAGCTGGTATTCCGATGTTGTTACTAGCAGGTTGCGAACGAGTACCCAGGGGTTCTCGCAGCCCAATAGGCAATCGAGCTTGATAGCGTCCCGTTAAAAAAGCAATTCGTGTGGGAGTACAAACAGTTTGATTCGCGTAGGCATTTGTGAAGCGTACTCCCTGTCTTGCCAGTCGATCTAAATTGGGAGTCTCATAATCTGTTCGTCCGTAGATACTCAGATCACCCCAGCCCATATCATCAACTAAAATAAACACCACATTCGGACGATTAGATTGGGCTGAGGCTTTTGAGAATAGATTCGCACCAGCTGTTGCCATAAGAGCGCTGGCAGCCGTCATTCCTAGAAATTTACGACGATTAATGCTGCCATTAGTGTGTTTTCTCATTGATTAGTCTCCCTGAAAGTATCGAAATTACATAGATTGAATCAGGTGTAAGGATATCTGCACTAGCAACTGAGTCTCTGATTTCCTACAACAGTTGCCTAGTAAAGCTTGGTGCAAGTAAACCCACCATTAAAGTTGGTGAAAATCTGTGATTTGAAACCCGTATAAAAGGTAGGCGTATTTACGCCGAGAGGTACTAGAAATATGAAGTCAATTTTATTTATAGCCATCTACGGTAACTTGATTGGGATACCGGATTAAATATTCACACGGACAGTATAACAAAGTCAAGTACTTAAATTATCCGAATTTATCCTTAACCTTGTGCTAGAAAATTAGGACTTAGGCACTATTAATAGAGATATAAACCACACAAACGCGTTCGCGTAGCGTTCCGAAGGAAAGTACATGAAAAAAGAGAGCTTAAGAGAAATTTTGTGTAAGTCCTGGAAATATTGCTAACTACGAAAATAAATAATACTGTTTATCGGTAGACAAACCGTATTATAAATGGTAGTTTTTACCAAGGATGGAATATACATCAATAATCTACCTAGTATGGAAGCTCTAACTCGAATCAAAAAAGTATCCGCAATAGCTACTGGATCAGTGGCATTGGCCGTAGTTGCAAGTTTTTCCCTCGCCTCACCCTCCCCAGTTAAAGCTGCAATAATTACCCCAGGTTTAGCATTTTCTGTCTCCAGTGGTCCTGATCCCAATGGATTTGGTATTTACTTTAGCTCCAGCACAAGCAATCCATTCGGAAATCCCGCAGGTAAAAATGAAGTTGGCAATTTTTTCAACGAAGATATTCGTGGTCTTTCTGAATACAATCTCACAGGCTTGACCTCTGCCGCATCAGCTTTGATCAATTTTGATGTTTTTCAGAAAGGCGGACTTTTTCCTGCCATAAATGGTTTTCCTTTTACTGGAAATATCCAGCTTGTAAGTTACATTGGTAACAATGCTGAAAATCTATATGACTATCAAGCCCCATCTATTGGAACTGTTGGAACTTTCAGTACGGCCAGTTTAGCTGTGGGAGATACCCTGAGTTTTGATGTCACTTCCATTTTCAACAGTGCTATCAGTAATGGATTTTCATCTTTAGGTATTCGTTTGCAAGTTGATAGTGGCACAGATCCAGAAGGTGGAGCTTGGACATTCGATAATTTCCGCTTGACCACAGTCCCAGTTAAAGTTCCCGAATCCAGCCCTACATCAGCGTTGTTGGTATTTGTTTTTGGTACTGGTGTCATTCTTAAGACTAGAGAAAAACAAAAGCTAGGTGTGATACAAGAAAAACGCATATTTTAAAGTCTGCTTTTAGTAGTGCGGAGCGACCAAACGCTCCGTCTCCAGAATTAATAAACATCTCCAAAAAACTATCAAAGCCTCTTGTTAAGTAGTTTACAGAAGCTATGCAGCCTTATCATCAGAAAAATTTCGCTGAAGCTAAGTTAAGTAGAAATCATAAAACCGAAGTATGTATAGTTTTGTAAAAACCGTGAAACGACCTATTCTCAAGGTATTTGTTGGTTTTACATTTCGTTACACAACTCAAATGTTCCCTGTCTAGCTTTGATTTAACTAAATGTTAAGGATTGATTACCCAAAGCTTAATACACAGTAACAAAACGAAAATATACTATATTTATAAAACATAAACCATATCAAGTCTCTGAAGAAACACAGGTGAGAAGTGACAAGTTTAAAACCACGTCAAACTTTTAAGAATGAATATCAGTGAGTATTTATTTATAGATAACAGGAAAATTGCTAAATGCTTAGAAATTATAGTATGAGAAGACTAGACAAAGGTTTAAGTGTTAGTACAACGACAGCAAAATTAGCAGGTACTGGGAAATCATGGCTACACTACCTAGTTGAATCCGTACCATTTTTAATCGCTTGTGCTGTGTTTTTAAGCGTCATTAGTTTAAAAAGTCCTATCCTGCTTTTTTGTTTACTAGCAGGTAGTTTAATCACAATCATTTGCCAGCAAATTGGACAGCAGGTAAATTTACCAAAAAGATGGCTGATAATATTGCAAATTTTGGCAGTATCTCTCATTTTGAGTTTATTTTGGGTAGACTTTTTTGCTGCCCCGGCATCTGCTCAATTTTTTGGTAAAGCTGAAAACTTTTTCAAAACTACATTGACGCAAGGTACAGATAGCAATAGTAATCCTCAAACAGCAGTCAGTTTAATATTCAACGTTTTGAGAGCAATTTATTTACTTTATATTGCTATTTCTCTGATTGGTGTAATTAATGCAGTTCGCAAAGATGAAGATTGGCAAAGTATCGCTAGAGTTCCTTTAATAGTAGTGGTTGCTGTTACTATTGCTGATGTCTTGACAGGTTTTGTAATTGGTGATGGCAGTAACAATTAATTCATCTCCGATGATTTTGATAAAGTAACGTTCAAGTTTAATATCAAGATTTTTGTAAAGATGCAAAATACATAAAACTTTCATTATCATCCTTGATGTTTTTTATAAAATCTTGAATTTGTTAATTCCTCATTTGACAATTTTCCTGAATTCTTACAGTTTTTTTTATGTCTCCAGAACGAGATCAAGAATTTCGTCCAGTTAACCAAATTCTAGGATCACAACCATCATTAGGACCAATTCCGGCTGATCAAATTTTTCCTTGGTTAGTCATTATTCTAGTTTCATACTTTGTGATTAATGGAATTTTTGGGGGACTATTTGCAGATGATTTCCAAAGATGGTTGTGGACAGCATTAATGGTAGGTTGGGGAATAGCAACTTGGTGGATCTTAACTGGTGGTAGAAGTTGGCAATTTTTAAGCAAATTTATTGGAGTTCCCACTTGGACAAGAGGCTTTGCTCGTTATCAAAGCTTGTTAGCAATTAACCATGAAGCAAAAAATCGGAAAACAAAACATCAACGCCGCAGGTCGAGAAAGTAGATTAACACCATTTGAAGATGCTTTACATTTAGCGACTATGCTCCGTATTTCTCTAAATGGCAGAGATATTGGTGCTTATATTTTGAATAAAGAAAATCAAAAAGATAGGTTTTGTTTTGTTTTTGGTTTTGAATGTCGTGGCATTCATACTACTTTAAGGTCAGAACAAATAGAGTCCATATTTAATAATATTGAATCAGGTTTAAAAGATATTCCTGAAGGTGAAAAAATGACCTTACATATAGGGTCTTTTGGTGCAGATAAACAACGCCAAACAGAATTAGCAGATTTGGTAAAACGGACACCATCACGGGATATTCAATATTTATTGACGGCAGAACGAGCCAGAATTCAAGAACTTACTAATTCTGGGATTCGCAAACCGAAATTTCTGCGAATTTATGTAACTTATACGATTGAACCTAATGCTAACCAAGCAGATGATTGGATTGAAAAACTTTTAGCTAAAACTGAACTTTGGTGGTTGAAATTTAAAGGAGAACTAGCAGAAGTTCAAAACCAGCGGATTGAAACGCTGATTATCAAAGCTTACCAACAAGGTTTTTCTCGATGGGAACAGCTTTTGTCTAACAAAATGGGGTTAAATGTCAAACCTTTAAATGCTGATGAACTTTGGGAAGAAGTTTGGAGACGATTCAATGATACACCACCGATAGAAATTCCCCAATTACTTTATTTAGATGAAAATGGACTGCATGAGGAAGTTAATTCAGATTTAGCTAGTAGCAAATTGCTGATAGAGAATATTCATAGTACAACCTTGTTGATGGAATCGAGTGTACCCTGTGCTGATCGTCGTTGGGTGAATGTGAAAAATCGGTATATTGGGGCGTTAACGTTTTTAGAAAAACCCGGAGGTTGGCCGAATAAATTTTCTCAGTTGCGTTATTTGTGGGAATTGTTGGCTAGAGAAACGGTAGTAGATACGGAAATTTTTTGTCAGTTAACTGCTGCTAATCCAGCATTGGTTAAAACTACTTTACAACGAGTTCTCAAGCAGTCAAATATGACAGCTATGATGGCGCAAGAAAAGAGTAAAACTATTGATGTGAATGCTCAATTGAAGTTAAGGAAATCTGTAGCAGCGCAAGAACAATTATATGAAGGTGCAGTCCCGATATATACGAGTGTAGTTATTTTTGTTCATCGTCCGACTATAGAAAAATTAGACCAAGCCACAAGATATATTGAAAATTGTTTTCAACGTCCTGCACAGGTAATTAGAGAAGTAGAATATGCCTGGAAAATTTGGTTACAATCTCTACCGATAGTTTGGGAAGGTTTGTTAGTTAAGCCTTTTAATCGCAGACAATTATATTTAACCAGTGAAGTGCCGGGATTAATGCCTTTAGTGTTAACTAAAGCTGGAGATAAACATGGTTTTGAGTTAATTGCGGAGGAAGGAGGAACACCAATACATTTAGATTTGTTTAATCAACATAAAAATTTAGCCTTGTTTGCAACGACTCGTGCGGGTAAATCGGTTTTGGTGTCAGGAATTTTAACTCAGGCTTTAGCACATGGAATTCCTGTGGTTGCATTGGACTTTCCCAAGCCTGATGGTACATCTACGTTTACTGACTATACAGAGTTTATGGAGGGGAATGGGGCATATTTTGATATTTCCAAACAATCAAATAATTTGTTTGAACAGCCAGATTTACGATCGCTCTCACTAGAGGAACAGCGCGATCGCTTGCTCGATTATACTGGATTCTTGGAATCAGCCTTAATGACAATGGTTTTAGGCTCATCCACTGAAAATCAACTATTATCTCAAACGGTGCGTTCCCTGCTCAACCTAGCCTTAGCGGCTTTCTTTGCTGATGCAGGTATCCAGGAGCGATATAAACAAGCGATCGCTGACGGTTTTGGAACTACAGCTTGGCAAAAAACCCCTACCTTAAAAGACTTTCTCTGTTTTTGTTCACCAGAACATCTGCAATTAGATTCTATTAGCGGCAGAGTCGATGATGCACTTAGTCAAATTCAATTGCGGTTGCGTTTTTGGCTTTCTAGTCGTGTAGGAAAATCTATTTCTGCACCATCTAGCTTTCCCACCGATGCCCAACTTTTAGTATTTGCACTGCGAAATTTATCAGATAATGAAGATGCAGCAGTTTTATCTTTAAGTGCTTATTCAGCAGCTTTAAGACGAGCTTTAAGCAGTCCAGCTTCTATCTTTTTTATTGACGAAGCACCGATTTTATTTGAATTTGATCAAATATCAGATTTAGTGGGGAGAATTTGTGCAAATGGTGCAAAAGCTGGGATCAGAGTTATTTTATCAGCACAAGATCCCGATACTATTGCTAAATCTAAAGCCGCATCGAAGATTTTACAAAATTTGTCAACGAGATTAATTGGTCGGATTCAACCGGTTGCTGTAGATAGTTTTGTCAGTATTTTAAAATATCCACGCGATATTATTTCTCGTAATGCTACAGAAAGCTTTTTTCCTCGTAAAGAAGGTATTTATAGTCAATGGTTGTTAGATGATAATGGTATTTATACATTCTGTCGTTATTATCCAGGTTATGAACAATTGGCTGTAGTTGCTAATAACCCTAATGAACAAACTGCTCGTGAAGAAGCTATGTTACATTACCCGGATAAATATGAGGCAATTTCTGTTTTTGCACGGCAGTTAGTGGCTTCGTTGCGAGGTAGTTAATTGAGGAATTATCTCACGCAGAGGCGCAGAGGCACAGAGAGAGAAGGAAATGAATAGGGGGATTGTATGAGGAAGGTTGTTTTTTTTAGTTTGGCTTTTTTGTTGTTGTTGGGTTTACCAGCTAGGGGACAGTTAGGTAAGGTTTGGAGTGAGTTTCAATTATATTCTGTGGATATGCAAAATTATTTTACAAATAATCTGAGTGAAACTTTAAGACCTTTAGAAATTAGTAGTCAAAATTCTTTGAATATTGCTACAGGACAATTGAATTTACCTAATCCAATTGAAGTTGGGAAACAAGCACGTCAGGATTTATTGCTTTACCCGACGACGGATAAGTTTGAAAATAATCCGATTGTTAGAGCTAATGCAGTTAGTAATGAGATGAATCGTTTGATTCTTCGGGGTGCGGTGGAAGGTGCAATGGGGACGGAAGGACAACGACGATTAAAAGTTAAATTAGAAGAGACTGAAAATGTCATTACCAATATTGTGGAAGCGGCTAATGATGCAGAACAAAGTAACCAAAATTTACTCAATGATATTATTGCTAAACTTCCGGCTATTAATAATATAACTCAACAGTTATCAACACAAACAAGTGCTAGTCAAATTAATTTACAATTACAAACTCTGAAGGTTCAAAGTCAACAATCAAGGATTATTGGAGAAAACTTAGCTCAAACAATGCAAACTAATCAATCTTTGCAATACTCTAATTTGAATTTAGCGAGTATTTCTCAACAAATGGAAGAAATGAATCGTGCGCGTCGAGTTGATTCAGCAACTGAGGCTGCAAGACTGATGCGGACAACTGCTCAAATGGATTTGTTTGGGAGGGAAGAAAATGAAAATAGAATTCAGGAGTCAGGAGTCAGGAGTCAGGATTAAGAAGGAGAGAACACAGAGGAATAAAAGTTTAGGAACGTTTTTCCGTAAGTCTTACTATAGAATTCAGGAGTCAGGAGTAAGAAGGAGAGAACATAGAGGAATAAAAGTTTGGGAATGTTTTTCCGTAAGTCTTACTACTGTAATTTATTTACTTTTAGCAAAAATCTTGTGAACTAAAAATGCAGTTTTATATTTTGCAAATCTTTCCAGAAATTGGTATCAATGAAAGTTTCGATAGTGGTGCTGAAACTGCTAGAAGTATGGCGGAAAGTTGGGATAATCAATGGTTGGATTTATTACAAAATAATAGCAGCAATAATTTGTATGGGGCAATGACAAATTTAGGCGTGTTTTTTGCTGTAGGAACTCTATTATTTTTTATGATGCAATGGCTAAAAGATGTTATTTACAGTGAATATTCTCGTCCTATATCTGGGTTGATTTGGCCTTTTATAGTAGTAATGCTATTAAGTAATACGGGGGATGGCAGCATCCTTTCTAGTTTGACTTTGGGGGTAAGAAACTTTATCAATACTATTAATCAGCAAGTAGTGACTTCAGCAGATACTGATCAAACTTATCAACAAGCTTTAAATATGAGTTTGGCTGAAGAAGTTGCTGGTTCTTTAATTCGTCCTTGTCAGTCGCTGACTGGTGAACAACAAAATCAATGTTTTGCTAAAGCTAGTGATCAGGTTGATGGGCTTTGGCAAGAATATAGAAATTTATATGGTAATAAAGTTTGGATTCAAAGACTAGAAAATCAGGTAATTTCGCTCAAGTTTGGTACAGGTAATTTATCGGATACTAGCTTTAATTCTTTACTGGTAAATACTGCACAAACTAGTATCAAAAACTTTTTAATTTCTTTGCAATATGCTTTTCAAAATTTGCTAGAAGCCACTATGTTACTAATTGCCGCTTTGGGTCCTATTGCTATAGGCGCATCTTTATTACCTGTGGCAGGAAAACCTATTTTTGCATGGCTGACTGGGTTTTTATCTGCGGGTATTGCCAAGATATCATTTAATATCATCGCTGCTGTCACTTCTGCTGTAGTTATTAATGGCCCCGCTGAAAATCCTAATGCGAATCCTGATTTAATGTGGTTCATAATTTTTCTGGGAATTTTAGCACCGATTTTATCTTTGGTTGTGGCTGGTGCGGGGGGATTTGCTATTTTTAGTGCTATTAGTAAGACGGATGGTTTGGTAAAAGGTCGGATATAAATCTGGATAATATTAAATAGGATGAATATACAAAAATGACAAATTTACTTAATCAGAAAAAACCAAAAGGAAATATTTTAAATACTTTTGCAATTGCTACTTTTAGTTTGCATTTATTAGTATTATTTTTATTCGTTTTCCAAGGGTTGAATATCCGTCAACTGAATCTGCGAAAACCACCTAATTTTGTGCAAATGATAGACGGTGAAACTCTATCTGCTACTGATGATTTAGCTAGAGATCCCGAAGCAATTCGCCAATTTATCAGTAAAACCATGACATCTATGTTTAATTGGTCAGGAACGCTACCCATACAAACTATTGAAGCAGCCGCTAAACCTCAACCAGATCCCGGAATTCCGGTAAAAACCTTACAGGGTGGAAATCAAAAAGTGACTACTAGTAGTTGGGTAGCTAGTTTTGCGATATCTGAGGATTTTCGTAAAGGTTTCTTAAGTGCGATCGCACAAATGACTCCATCAGAAGTTTTCTCTAACAATCCTAGCCAAGCTATATCAGCAGAGTTAATCATCAAGCGGATTTATCCACCAGAAAAAATTGCCCCTGGTAAGTGGCGAGTGGGGATGGTAGCGGACTTGATTCAAAAAAAACGCACAGATGATAGAAGAACAATAACGCCCTTTAATAAAGATTTATTAGTCCGTGCAGTAGATTATTATCCCTATCCCCTACCTGAAATTAGCACTAATATTCAAAAAGCAATTTATAGCAACCGCGCTCAAAAATTAGAAATTTATGAAATTAGAAATTTATGCTTGATAGATAACTATAGTAATCTCAATCAGGATCAATCAAACCCCTGTGGAAATAGAAGCACATCTGATAGCTTTCTTAGATAAATTGTAAATTCCCATTCCCAATTACCTAAATTATGCAACTTGTAAAATCAGAAACTAAAAAAAGTAGCATCTTACCACTTTTAGCAGTTGGAACATTTGGATTACATTTATTTACTCTGCTATTACTTTTATTTAACGGTTCTATGTTACAGGATTTAAAACGACAATTAACACCCCAAAGTTTAGTGCAACTTGTTGATGGTCGTGCCATCACTGTAGACCCCAAACCAAGTTATGACCGACATTCAGAAACAATTCGCCATTTTGTTGGTGAAACCATGACCCTCATGCTTACCTGGTCACGACAACAGCCACCACTTACGGTATGGGAAATTAGTTCACAACTCTTATCCCCTGAATTGAAACCGAAATTTCAATCAGAAATTACTAATTTAAATGCTAACAATCAATTTGCCAATATTAATCAAGATAATGAATATGTATTAGTCATAGAAAAAATTTCTCAGCCCACACCAATAGCTAATGGTAAATGGAAAGTAGAGATACTTGCTAATCAATTAAATTTTAGCGGTTATAATAATTTGGGAACATCAATTCCGTTTAATAAACAAATATTAGTTAGAGCCATTGATCAATCAAAAACGTTTCTGCCAACTAAACCACTACCTTGGCATTTAGCCGCTTACCGTCTTGGTGAAGCTAGACTAGAAATTTACGATATATGTGATCTCAAAGATAAAAAATGTTCTGGAAAATCTAACTAATTAATAAATTATGACTTCCTATTCAATTCAATCACCAATTCCTACACAACCTGTCATTGAACCCGATGCTGTTAACTCTCAGTTGGAAGTAGATTCTACAGATTGGGAATCTAAAATGGCCAAATTAGTTGGTTTTGAGGAAGAATCACCAATTTTCAATATTGACGCATTAGAAGCAGATATAGATAGTTTAGAACCGTCCCAGTCTCCAGTTCAAGAAGTTGCAACTGCACAATCTCTATCATCTAATCCTTTTGCTAAGTTAGCTTTGGTCGGCGGTGCTACTTTGGTTGTAGTGCTAGTAGCTGGGGTGTTTTTATCGCAGATTATGAGTACAGCCAATCAAAAACCAAAAAATAATCTTGTTTCTTCGGCAGCTTCGTTACCACCAAAAATTGAACCCATTGAGCAAAATTTAGAACAAGAAATAGAGATTCTCAAAACGAAATTGGCTCTTGCTGAACAAGCACAGGCTGTAACAGCAGCCCAACAAAATCTGAGAAATAGAGTTATTTCATCGTTGGCAACTCCACGAGTTAATAACAGAACACAAACACCTGTGCAAACTGCTTCTGTTCCTCGCGTAGTCACGGTTGAGCGCATCATTGATAGACCATCCTATTCTCCACCAGCAGTTGTACCACCAGTTGCTGTTGTTCCGACTGTTGCACCACCAACTCCCCCAATAGAACCAAGCCCAAAAGCCCAACCATCTCCACCTGATCCTCTCCAAGAATGGACACAGTTAGCCAAGTTAGGTAGTTATGGTCAGGTGTACACGACTGGCGAATCTAGTGAGAATACAGCTAAATCTGCGGCTGCTAATAATACTAATGTTGCTCAAGAGCCAACTGAGTCTAACTCTGAAACAACACCATCAGAGGAAGATGTTTTAGTCAACCAAGCACAACCACAAAACTCGAAATCGGTCAAAGTAGGAACTAGTGCTAAAGCTGTTTTGGCAACGGCCGTTTTTGGGGAAACTACGAGGGCAAGGAATAATCAAAGGAATAATGAACAAGAAGAAAATACCGAAATCTTTGTGGTGCGGTTGAAAGAACCACTAAAATCTATAGATGGTGCGATCGCATTACCGGCTAATACTGAGTTGTTAGCTCAAGTTCGGTCTATCTCTGAACGAGGATTAATGCGCTTGGATGTAGTCAAAGTGATCTCACAAGATAAAGACCAACTTCAAGAGAGAAGCTTACCCAACAATGCTATTATTGTTCGCGCTCCCCAAGGTAGACCACTAGTAGCAAATAAATTTCCTAATAATGGGTCATCTATAGCCAGAATGGATGCCAGTTTATTTGTTTTGGGCGGTGTCAGCAAAGCCGCTGAGTTATTGAATCGTATTGATACTGAAGTTACCACAAATGCTGGTAGCACTATAGTCAGCAATAATAACGCCCAACGTAATCTAGCAGCGGGGATTGTTGAAGGTGGTTTAAAGTCGGTGGTTCCACAAATTTTACAACGTAATCAACAGTCAGTTTCGCAAATGATGCAACAAACGAATGTTTGGTTGATACCCGCTGGCCAAGAAGTGGAAATATACATCAATAGCACCATGCAGTTTTAGCTATAGTGCTTCTTGGTTGAGTGAGATACAAGAACCCCACCCCCAACCCCCTCCTCCTTCGGATTCACCAGTCGCCTACGGTGGGAAACCCGCCTACAGCGCTGGTTCACCGCAAGCGATGAGGGGGCTATGATGTATTTCATTCAAATGCAATCCACTGTAATTTACGAAAAACTTTAAATTACACCAATGTGAAAAATGATGGTGAAAGCTAGATTTATAGACTTATACTGTATATGCAGAAAAGGATTCCCAATCCAAAATCCCAAATGGTATGATCCTCATTTCTTACCTCTGGCTGCTCTAATTTTCTCAGGGGCTATGTTATTATTGGCAGGTCGTGCTGTAGCGAATAATGCTGTTCTCCGTTCCATGTTTTCCTGTCAAGCCCAAGGTTTAGGGGGAGTTGTACCGACTATCGACGTTTCTTATCAACAAGGTACAAATTTAAGCTTTCTTCCTGCTGGCGAAACCATTAAAAAAGTTTGGTTAAATGATCCGTCACAGGTAACTATGGATTTTGATGGCGCAATGTGTATGCAGTTCGGACAAGAACGTAATTTGAGTTCAGGGGATTGTAAAAATTCAGCAGCAAATGTCATACAACTGCGGCGAATTGAAAGGATAAAAATCCCCGGATTATCCAAAATGGAAAATACACTTTTAACTGTGATTACTGAAGGGCAAGGTGAAACTAAGCTTTATACTTTCAGAATACTTTATCAAGATGCTGCTCCTGGATATCACACTTTAGCTATTTATCCAGATTCATCTGCTGCTAATGGCGCAAATTGTGCGAGAACGGCATCTTAATCAAGAATATAGCTATCTGAGGCTGGAGTCCTGTAGCGGTAGGGAGGTGTTTAGCCCGTATAAACCCGGTTGCTATAAGAATCCTGCTATTTTATTGTCAATTAAGGAAAATCTCAACAACGCCAGCAAAAATTTATTTAAGCAACAAATGAAGTTGAGTAAAGAAGACAGAATAGACGCTAAAATCGATTCAGCCTTTGTATTTTCGTGGTTTTGTCCCAGATAAATCAGAGTGCGGTTCACTGCATAAATCCTAACTGTCAACGACCCTATCCTCAACCTTGGGGAAACAAATTTTGTAATAGCTGTGGCGCACCGTTACAGTTGTTAGACCGCTACGACCCTATTAATCCTTTGGGTTCAGGAGGGTTTGCCCAAATTTACACGGTTTGGGATGAAAAAACCGAGACTGAAAAAGTTCTGAAAGTCTTAGTAGAAGATTCTCCTAAGGCTTTGGAATTGTTTATCCAGGAAGCGGAGGTTTTAAGTAGTTTCCGACATCCGGGTGTTCCCAAAGTTGATGCTGACGGGTATTTTCAAATTAATTTAACTAGTCCTAAACCGCACCAGTTGGCTTGTCTGGTGATGGAAAAAATTGATGGGCAAAATTTGGAGGAAATTCGCAAAAATTATCCTCAAGGATGTCCAGAAGATTTGGTGTTAAATTGGTTCGCCCAGGCTGTAAAAATTTTACAGGAACTGCACAAACGCCAAATTATTCATAGGGATATTAAACCTTCTAATTTAATGCTGCGGAACCCTTCACCAAGCGCCCTTCTGCAAGTAGAACAATTGGTACTAATTGATTTTGGTGGTGCTAAACAATTTAGTGGGGCAATATTGCGATCGCACTCTCCCTCCACAAGACTATTTTCCTCTGGTTACAGTCCCCCAGAACAGGTAATTGGCGGGAATGTGGGACCAGCAGCGGATTTTTACGCCTTGGGGCGAACAATGATTGAATTACTCACCGGTAAGCATCCGCAAAATTTAGAAGATCCCATCACTGGGGAATTACGTTGGCGCAATTGCTGCAATGTTAATCCCCGGTTAGCAGACTTATTGGATGAAATGGTAAAAACGGATGTGCGATCGCGTCCCGCCCATGCAGCTATAATTCAAAAACGCTTACTGAAAATTGTCCCCGCAGCATCACAACCAAATTTATTTATCCAACTCAAAACCACTGTTATTCAATCTGTCACCCAATTTACCCAAGCTGTGGGTAGCACAACTCTATTTACAGTCCAGGCAATTTTCAAATTCTTACTAGCTTGTCTGTCAACAATTTGGGCGATGATTTTAGGCGGTATTGGCGCTAGTTTAGGTACTATCGTCGGTTTTATCTTGGCTTATCAAAGCAAATTAGGCGCTTTCGTTGAGGAATTTATATCCCGCCAATTGCCAGCATTAATCCAAAATTCTCAACCAGCTTCAGCCAAAGAAATGATAGTATTTGCGATCGCAGGTTTAGGAACCGCTTGGGGAATTACCGTATCTGGCAGTTTTGGTCAAAAACGGCGATTTTTGATAGCAGCACTCATGGGTTTAATTGGCAATAGTTTAGGCTGGATAGCTTGGCAATTCATCACCCCACATCATAGCGCCGAGGGTTTAGTTGCATGGATGTTAGTCTCAATTTCCATACTCACCTTGGGTTTAGGTCTGCGTACCCATTATCTAGCTTACGCCTTCATAGCTTCCTTTGGGAGTGCAAACATCTTAGCAGCCTTAATTCATCTAGGTTTACCAGTCCCTTCTATCCATTTCTCCTCCAGTCAACCAGGCTGGTTAGAGTTATTTGTACCCATAGCTTTTTTTGGTTTTGTGGGTATTTTAATAAGTCTTTGTTTAGGGTTGAGTTTCTACCTTATTGTTCCTTGTTTGCGTTGGTTAGGATGGCGATAATTTGTAAATAACCTGAGTTCGGGTTAAAAATTATAAAGGAACATAGAACAGTTTGAACTTATTAAAAAAATACATATTTTCCAAGAAAGCTTAAAGTAAAAATATGGGGAATTTTCTGATTTGACAGAATTATTGCGAGAAGATAGAGACAGATGCTCACAGATAAAATTGTCAAGGATGTTGTAAATGAACTTTAGTTGATAATTCTTCTTAATCCATCACGAAAAACCTGAAAACTTCTAGATTGGTTATTTTCTACATTCATGTGGGGTGATACTTTCTGAGCGAAGTCCATTTTTTGTAACCCTGTCTCATAGCCATACTTTTTTAGTATCTTATCTAATTCTTCCCATGTCCCACCTTTGATAGCATCTGGATTGCGAAATTTGGCTTGCTGGGATAAAGAAACAGGTATTTTTTCATATTCAGCCCTGATTGCTGCTACATCACCTATAAACCAAGATTCAAGTTCTTCTACAACAATTCGATGAAGAACAATATTTCCTTTTTTTCCGGTTACAACACTACTAGCATCACAGAGCTTCTTTTTTAATTCTTGACAATTTGCTCTATCTTCATCTACTAAAATCACTATTCGCCAGTCATCAGGTATAAAATTAGCATAGGCTTTCATCCGGTCAGGCAATCTTTTTAAAAGTCTATCTTTATTTTGAAAGTTATGAATTCTAAAAGAATGATTTTTACCTATAATTTTAGGAACAATTAAATTTAAAGCAATTTCAGTTGAAGATTCTTCTACTAAAAACTCTATGTGCATAATTGGTACTATTAATAAGGTAATCCTCTAAGATATCCTTCAGACCAGAGATCACCTAAACCAGCCTCAGATTCTATAAAATTTTTAGCATCCTCGATTTTATCAGCCCTGGTAACAGTTGCATAACCATTATCATCTCGTTGAAAAATCCAGAGTTGTTTGGCATCTGTGATAGTATTAACAAAAAATGGTGAGTGGGTAGAAACAAAAACTTGTGCGCGTTGTGAATAAGCCTTTAATTCTTCACTCAAAGGATCAAGAAGCCGATGATGAAGCCCATTTTCTGGTTCTTCAATACAAAGTAGTTGGGGTGGATTTGGATCATTTAATAATATCAAATATGCTAGTAACTTGAGAGTCCCATCTGAGGAAAATCTTGCTAAAAATGGTTTACTAAAAGGCGCATCTTTAAATAAAAGAGCCAGCCTCCCATCAATTGTCGTTTCAGATTCTACTTTTTCTAATTTAGGAATACGTTTGGCTAATAACTCCAAAATTTTGGATAAAGTTTCTCGATGTTCATCAGCAAGATATTGAACTACATTGGCAATATTGTCTCCTTCACGAGTAAGATGTTCCGTTGCACCAGCCGTTGCTAATTGACGAGCTTGATCTGGTATGAAATAAGAGAGAAACCAACCTTCAATAAAACGTCGCAAACTAGCAATGCGTGGGTTATCTGACAATTGCCCAATAGTTTTAATTGCTAGAGAACTTGGATCATCCATTTGATAATGAATTCTACGGTCATTTATTTCTGGATCTTCACCACTGATGACTTCACCTTCACCATTTTCAAACTTTAGAAAATCAAAGGGTTTGCCATGACTACCTCGTTTCCATCTGAGGGCTTCTCTAGAAACTATTGGCGCTCCATTTTGTAAAGCAATAGCAACTGTATAGGTAATAATAGGAGATTTTTTTTTCTTATCTTCACGATACTTAATTATAATTTCAATTTCCTGACCTTCACAATCACGGGAGATGACTTCTTGAAATCTTCCCCGCTTTTCCAAGGCTTTTCTCACATTAGTAGTTAGGCAATCTGAAAGAAAACCTATAACATCAAAAAAAGTAGTTTTGCCACTACCATTAGGACCCAGGAAGACTGAAAAAGGTTTAATATCTTTTAGAGTAATATTTTGCAAAACCCTATAATTTTTGACGGAAATTTCTTCAATTCTGGCCATTACATCATCACTTATATAACTCTGGTGCTGCTAAAACTATTAACTATAGACAATGGCAAGGGTACGGCATACCGCACCCCTACTCAAATTGTCATTAGTTAGTGAACTTTAACAACTTACGCTTCATCTAAAGCTGCAATACCAGGTAAAATCTTACCTTCTAGCAACTCCAAACTAGCACCACCACCGGTAGAAATGTGGCTCATTTGATCAGCCAAACCTACCTTTTCAACTGCTGCTACAGAGTCACCACCACCGATAATGGTAGTTGTGCCGGTTTTGCCGATTTCTGCTAGAGTATGTGCGATCGCTTCCGTACCCGCAGCAAACTTATCAAACTCAAACACACCCATAGGCCCGTTCCAAATCACAGTCTTACAATCAGCCAAAGCCGCTTGGAAAACCTTGATAGAATCAGGACCAATATCTAAACCCATGCCATCAGCAGGAATATTCTCAATGCTGACAGTAGTAGCATTAGCATCAGGAGCAAACTTATCTGCTGAGACAATATCTGTAGGTAGCAACAAAGCCACACCGCGTTCTTTCGCCTTTGCTTCCAAAGCCTTAGCCAATTCCAGCTTGTCTTCTTCCACCAAAGACTTACCAACACTCAAACCACGGGCTTTGTAGAAAGTGAAAATCATCCCACCGCCGATGATCAGCTTATCGCACTTTTCCAACAAAGTTTCAATTACGCCGATTTTGCTAGAAACCTTAGAACCGCCGATAATAGCCGCCAAAGGCCGCTTAGGTTCTTCAATTGCACTTTGCAGATATTGCAATTCCTTCTCAACCAAATAACCAGCTACAGAAGGACTTAAGAATTTAGTTACACCTTCAGTTGAAGCATGGGCGCGGTGAGCAGTACCAAATGCATCATTTACATAAAAATCAGCGTTTGCTGCCAATTTCTTCGCAAATTCAGGATCGTTCTTTTCTTCTTCTTTGTAGAAGCGGACATTTTCCAATAACAGCACTTGGCCATTTTGCAACGCCGCAACCGAAGCCGCCACATCATCACCAATACAGTCATCAGTCTTGACAACTTCTTGTCCTAACAACTCAGAAAGGCGTTTAGCAACAGGTGTTAAACGTAATTTGTCATCTACACCCTTGGGACGGCCGAAATGACTTGCTAGAATGACTTTAGCACCCTTTTTGGTCAAATCCTGGATAGTTGGCAGCGCAGCCCGAATCCGGGTATCATCGGTAATGCTGCCTTGATCATCCACAGGCACGTTAAAATCAACCCGCACTAAAGCGCGTTTTCCAGATATATCCGCCGCAGATAAACTTGCTAAACTTTTTTTCGACACAGCCAAACTCTCCTGATTGCCTTTTTGTTATGGTTTTGGAATATAACTATCAAGATTTTACCGGAGTGAGGGGTGCTGAGGTGATCTATGTTTAAAACAGTTCTGTTTCCAATTGATCAAAGTCGCGCTGCGCGGGAAGCTGCCGAAGTAGTTACCAACGTTGTGCAGAAATATGGCAGTCGCTTGATACTGCTCTCTGTGGTGGAAGAACCAGCCGCAGACGCGCCCAATAGCGATCCTATGATGTCTCCAGAGGCTGTTGCTAAACTTCTGGAAAATGCCCAAGCTTTATTTTCCCAGCAGGGTATTACAGCCGAAGTCATGGAAAGACAAGGTAAACCAGCCTTTACTATCTGTGATGTTGCAGATGAAATTGAGGCCAGTTTAATTATTATGGGCTGTCGGGGTTTAGGCTTAACTGATGAGGGTGCAACTGATAGCGTCACTAGTCGCGTTATTAATCTTTCCCCTTGTCCAGTTTTGATTGTTCCTTAAAAACCTGTAGGGTGCGTTAATCAAATAATGCACCGTCTGAAGTTATCGCTTATAAAAATACTGGTTGAAAACGCCAGTTTTTATCCCTCAAAAACTTTAGAGTTTTGAGGGATAAATTTTTTTTTCTCGTTCCCATACTCTGTACGGGAATGGCTTCTAGAAGGCTCTGCCTTCCTTTTGAAAGTAGAGTCAGAGCCTCTATGATAGCATTCCCAGCCAGAGACATCTTTTATATCTTAAATAGACATAGGCGTGAAAATTAAATGTGCGTTTCCTAGAACCCTTGTAGAGACGTTACATGGAATGTCTCTACATTCTTTTCTGGAGATGTCTAATAGGCGATCGCAATTGAACTGAGAATAAATACCTCTTAGGGAGGTTTACAGAGAAGCTGTCTTATATTTAATCTGAACTACGTATTTAATTCTCATGGATGTTTAATTTTTTATGGTTCAAATTACTGGGTCTCAGTCTTCACCAGAACAGTACAAAGTCGGTTCAGAAAAGACATCTGTAGAAGCGATTATACAAGCGACAACATCAGATACAGAGATTGATCTAGAGTTTCTTTACACCAGAGATATCGAATTTCGCCAAGAAACGATTTACTTTCTTGTAGTTGATCGCTTTCATGACGGTGATCCAGATAATAGTGAAGGTGCTAACTCAGAACTATATGATCCCACTGGAAAAGATTGGGGTAAGTATTGGGGTGGCGACTTACAAGGTGTAATTGATAAATTAGACTATTTGCAAAAAATGGGAGTAACTACTCTTTGGTTAACTCCCCTATTTGAGCAGGTAGAAGATTTATTTATTAGCAATGCGGCAATGCATGGCTATTGGACTAAAGACTTTAAGCGAATAAATCTGCGCTACATTGCTGAAGGAGAAGATCCTTCCTTAAATAATACCCAAGAAGAAAGAAATACGACATTTGACCGCTTAATTGCCGAACTGCATCACCGCAAAATGAAGTTGGTGTTGGATATTGTCTGCAACCATAGCAGCCCTGATACTAATGGTAGTAAGGGTGAATTGTATGATGATGGAGTCAAAATTGCTGACTTCAACAACGATGTCAATAATTGGTATCACCACTATGGGGAAGTGCAGAATTGGGAAGATGAATGGCAGGTGCAGAACTGTGAATTAGCCGGTTTAGCTACATTCAATGAAAATAATAGTGAATATCGTCAATACATCAAGTCAGCGATTAAACAATGGCTAGATAGGGGTGTGGATGCACTGCGGGTAGATACTGTCAAGCATATGCCGATTTGGTTTTGGCAAGAATTTACCGGCGATATGATGAACCACAAGCCGGATGTATTTATTTTTGGGGAATGGATTTATAACCATCCTAGTGACGATCGCTCGGTGGAATTTGCTAACCACTCCGGAATGACTATTTTGGATTTTGGCCTGTGTACGGCGATTCGGGCAGCACTAGGACAAGGTTCTGAAGATGGATTCCAAGCAATTCAAGATATCTTTGATCAAGACCATGCTTACAACGGGGCGACTGAGTTAGTTACCTTCATTGATAACCATGATATGTCCCGTTTTCAATCGCTGAATTCTGATCCAGCGATGTTGAAAGTGGCGATCGCTCTCATTATGACTTCTCGCGGTATTCCCTGCATCTATTACGGCACAGAACAATATCTGCACGACGATACCGATGGCGGTAATGATCCCTACAACCGCCCAATGATGGATAAATGGGATAACGATACAGAAATCTATCGCACTATCAGACTGCTATCTGGTTTGCGACGACTAAATCCCGCTGTCGCAATGGGTAGCCAATGGCCAAAACACCTCACACCTGACGTTTACTGCTACATACGCCGTTATCGTGATTCTCTGTGTTTTGTGGCACTCAATCGGGGAGGAGCAGTCACTCTCCCAGAAGTTGAAACCGAATTACCCGACGGTGAACATACCTGTGTAGTGACTCGCAATAAGTATGAAGTCAAAGATGGCAAGATTTATAATTTGCAACTGGAAGAACGGGGAGTAATTGTTTTCAGCCGCGTTGGAGAACGCATTCAAGCGGAAACAATTGTCCGTGTGCAACTCAATGGGGTAAATACCCAACCAGGAGAAACCATTGTTGTGATTGGAGACTGTCCAGAGTTGGGTAACTGGGATATTAGCAAGGCATATCCTCTAGAGTACATCAACGCCAATACTTGGTTTGGGGAAATTCCCTTTGATGAGAGTACTGGTAACTTAATCAGTTATAAATATGCCATGTTGCGGGAAGGGCAATCCCCTCTGCGGGAAAATCTCGTCAATCGTCGTTGGGTAATTGCCAAAGAAGGTACTGTTAAATGGCGTGATACTTGGGCTTCGGGTAGGGAATCTTAGGGAACACCAGAAAATAAATTATTCAATCTTGTGGGATGGGCATCCTGCCCGTCCTTGATAATTTGCGGGCAAGACTTGTACTGAGCTTGTCGAAGTATGCCCGCACCACAAGAAATTTTTGTACATTTTTTTATTTGGAAGTCCCTTAATTCAGAAATTTTGTAGAAACTTTCTTTTTTCGGCGTTGCTGATTAAGAGTATGATTTTGTTTCACGCAGAGGCGCAGAGTCACAGAGAGTAAGAGTTTGAAATCATTGATTTTTCAATTTCATACTTCAGTTCAGCAATGCCCTTTTTTCAGAGATATCTAAATATACTCCAGACGGCTGAGATTGGAACTTTTACAAGATTACGAAAAAACATAAAAGTGTTGTAGGGGTTTAGCATTGCTAAACCCTTACTTTATGAAATCAAACAATTAAGCATTATTAAAATCATTTAACACCAACACACGTAATTCTGTAATGCGTTTGAAGGTGACATCATTGGTCAAAAATGCTTCACACTCTGCTGCTAAAGCTACAGCAATTTGGAAAGCATCAGGTAACTGTAGATTGTATCTGGCTCTGATTTTAGCAGCTTCTATTGCTAGATGAGCGTTATTAATTGGCACAAATTCAATATTATCATTTTCAGTCATTAACTCTATAAACTCTTGCTGTAATTCTGTTTGTCCTAAACGATAGGGTTGAACTAAACATTCAGCTAAAGTAATAGGTGAAACAACACCAATTAGGGGTGTATTCTGAAGCTGCTCAAACACTTTTCTAGCCAAAGGAAAGTATTGTGGGTGTTGTTCCAAGAAGTAAATAACTGGTGCAGTATCCAGAAACAAGCGTCTCACACCCTGTAAACTGTTGGTAATATTCACTCCTTTTTACCTAATTGCTTTTCTGCAAGTTCTAAATCAGGGAACTCTCCATGCCTCATGCGAGTGACATATTCCTGAGCATCCATACCACCTAGTAGATTAGGTGCTATTCCCGCAAATTCCATCAAGTCACGGCTTGGTTTACGTTTGATTTCACAATGTTGTAGTCTTTGGGTTAGGTAAGCAATGAAACTCAATTGTTCATCGGGTGTGAGTGCATCTGCTAGTCGCATCAACTCAATTAATTCTTTAGACATTTGGGTTAATGGTTATTTATTTAATCCTATCTTAATCAATGACACTTTTAATTTAGCCATCAAGATAAAAAACTACACCCCAATATCTCACATCACCTTATTCCCCCAACTTCTCAAACAAATCTGCCAACACCACATTAGAAAACAAAAACCCATTAGGATCAATTAAACGCAATCTTTCCCCCACAACTTCCACCCAACCCTTCGCAAAATAAGGTTGCAAACACTGTTGAATTTCCTCTACTTTTCCTTCTCCAAACTTCTCCACCAACACCGTTAAATTCAAACCTTCTGCTAAACGCAACCCCAACATTAAAGTTTCTAACAATTCTTCCGCTGGTGGGGTGACTTCACAATCAATCACAGCGCCATTTTCCAACCATTCATAATATTCTTTAGTTTTTCGGGGACGCGTAAAGCGTTTACCTTGCACATAACTAGCTGCACCCATGCCAAAAGCATAATAAGGACGATTTTGCCAATAAACCCGATTATGTTTACATTGATGTCCTCTTTTGGCATAGTTGGAAATTTCATAATGTTCATAACCTGCATTGGTTAAGACTTTTTGCGCCTGTTGGTACATTTGAACAGTGGTTTCATCTGTCGGTAGGGGATTATCTCCCGGTTTGTAATAACGCCCAAAAGCTGTCCCTGGTTCAATGGTTAAATCATAAATAGAGATATGGGTGGGGGCAATTTCTACTGCTTTAGTAAGGGAATCTTGCCATTGAACCAAAGACTGATGTGGCAACCCGGAAATTAGGTCTAAGCTAAATTCGGGTATCTCGACTTGGTGGATTAACTCTATAGCTGCAAAGATATCTTTAACTGAGTGCGATCGCCCAGCAATTTTTAACAACTCTGCCTGAAACGCTTGTACACCCAAACTTACCCGGTTCACACCTGCACTGCAATAACCCGCAATATGTGCCAAATCAAATGTACCGGGGTCCATTTCCATAGAAATTTCTACCCCAGCCACAATCCCAAAACGCCCCTCTAACGCTGTTAATATACATTGCAACTGTTCTGTCGATAACAGCGAAGGCGTACCACCACCAAAAAAAATCGTCTCTAGGGGTTGACTAAAGACTGGTGAAATGCTGATTTCGTGACAAACTGCCTCAACATAATGGGCAATAGTACCAGAATTTTCTCCCCGCGAGCTATCGCCCACCACAAACACCGGGAAATCACAATAAAAACACCGTCGCCGACAAAAGGGAATATGCACGTAAGCCGCACTGGGAAATTGAACAGCAATATCTTTTAGGCTCATTATGATCAAAAATTAAATTAATTTCATGGACAAATACAAATCATGAAAATGAGTAGTTTGTTTACAACTTGTTATCTTTTTACAACAAAAATAAGAATAGTTATGCAGCGAAAACTCTTTAGTTATAATGTTTGCATATATTGTATTAACTGCCGAAACCCCTAGCTTAAGTCCATATTTCTCAATCAATCTCACCGTTGATCTAAAAAATACCTGACTCTACTGGGTAAATCACAGTTGTAGGAAAAAACCACAATCATGCTTGATTTCATTATCATTATCTCATTTATTCTGGCTGCATCGGGAATAGGTTACTACAGCACCGAACTACTTCCCCCTGGAACCCTCAACGGAGTCACAAACCTAGACGCATTGCGCTTAGTTGTTGCTGTCTTTGCTGCAATTCTCGGTGGTGCAATTGGGCTGAGTTTCCAAACGGCATATCGTCGCTTAGAAGCGCAAGTCCGCGAAATGCCCCTAGAAGTCATCTTAACCCGTGCCATTGGCTTAGTAATTGGGCTATTACTCGCCAATTTAATGTTAGCCCCGCTATTTTTACTACCCATTCCCGCAGATTTTGGATTTATTAAACCTCTCGTGGCAGTTGTCGGCAGCATCATACTTTCCGTCACTGGCATGAATTTGGCAGATACTCACGGACGGGGTTTATTACGGTTAATTAATCCCAACACCGTAGAAACCTTAGTGGTAGAAGGAACCCTGAAACCAGCTAATACCAAAGTCTTAGATACTAGTTGCATTATTGATGGTCGCATTGAAACCCTACTAGAAACAGGATTTTTGGAAGGAGTTATACTTGTACCGCAATTTGTTTTACAAGAATTACAACAAGTTGCTGATGCCAGCAAAGATCAAAAGCGGGTGCGGGGAAGACGGGGACTAGAAATACTCAACCGCATTAAAGAAACTTACCCAGAACGCATTCTCATCAACCCAGCAGACTACGAAGACATTGCCACAGTTGATGCTAAATTGGTAAAATTTGCCCAAGAAATCAACGGTACGCTATTAACTAATGACTACAATTTATCTAAAGTTGCTAGTGTGCAGAAAGTCCCAGTTTTAAATGTCAATGATTTAGTAAATGCAGTTCGTCCTTCTTATTTACCCGGAGATAATCTAGATTTGAAAATTCTCAAAGAAGGTAAAGAACCAACTCAAGGTGTCGGCTATTTAGACGACGGAACAATGGTAGTCGTTGAAGAAGGCCGCAGTTATGTTGGTGGTGAATTACGGGTAGTTGTCACCAGTGCCTTACAAACCTCCGCTGGGAGGATGATTTTTGCCAAACCTCAAGCTTCCGCATTAGCGTGAGGGAAATGTGCGGAAAACAGAATTAATCCTAAAAATCGGTGCAGTTTCCTACACCGATTTTTATTTGGAAATCCCTTATACAAATTTTATATGAGGCTGCACAGAATCCTGAAATTCATCTTTATTTGCGGTCAACTATTCTTGATATTTTATTCTATACAGCTTCATATTATAGCGTTTCCCACTAAGTATGATATACAAAATTACCCCTCCCCAACCCTCCCCTTACCAAGGGGAGGGTGCGCGATAGCGCGGGTGGGGTGCATTTCATGAGCTTGGGAATTGCTATAATTTATTATTAAGTCTCGTAAATTTCTAAGGGTAAATTATCTGGGTCTTGAAAAAATGTAAATCTCTTGCCTGTAATTTCATCAACTCTAATATTTTCAACTTCGATATTGTGAGATTTTAAATAACTCACACTTTCCTCAATATCCTCAACAGTAAAAGCTAAATGTCTTAAACCACAAGCTTCAGGATTGCTAACTCTTTGGGGAGGATGGGGAAAAGAGAATAATTCAATTTGGATATTTCCTATTTTTAAATCTAATTTATAAGAATTCCTTTCGCTGCGAAAAGTTTCTTGAATAATCTCAAAACCTAAAACTTCAACATAAAATCGTTTTGAGTTTTGATAATCAGCACAAATAATAGCAACATGATGAACACCTAAAATTTTCATACAAGTATATTAGATATAGAACTCTGGTTTGATTCGTGAAAATATCTGTAGAGTTTTTAGCTAAGTGCAAACCATACAGCATAACGCACCAAACCTTTGATTATGGTGCGTTATAGCGTTTCTCGGTTGAGTAAGACACAAGAACCCCACCCCCAACCCCCTCCCCGCAAGCGATGAGAGGGCTATGATGTATTTCATTCAAATGCATACCGCTATAGCGATTTTATCGAAATCTTGATTTAGCGACAAAATCCAAAAGTTCTAGGGACAAAATAAAGTTTCCCGTGTATCCCTACCTGTCACAGGATTAGTACCTTTAGCCAGTTTGCACAATTTTTTTTGCTCATCTCCGCGTAGCAGTGCATCAGTAAAATCCGCTCCGTCAACAATAGCACCATCAAATTTGGCACTAGCTGCAAATGCTCCTTCTAAAACTGCATTGGTTAAATTGGCTCTAATTAGACGAGCCGAATCCAAGGTAGCATTAGTTAAATCAGCCCCCTCCAAGTTAGCCGATTCTAGATTGGCTGCAAAGAAGCTCACACCACGCAAGTTCGCATGACTGAAATTACTCTGACGCAGATTAGCTTTGGTAAAACTGGAGTCTGTTAAATCACGTCCAGAAAAATCAGCTTCAATCAAGATTTCTTTGTTGTATTCGAGTCCCAACGCCGTTGGTGCTAAACCTATTAATGCTGTCATAGGAATGATTGCCCAAAGCGATAAACTGAGTATGAGTGACAAAATCCGATACTTAGTATTCATGATATTTTTAATTTAATGCCTAAACATCCACCATCTAATTATCTAGATATCGGTGACTTAGGAGAAGACCTAGTAGCCCAATGGTTACAATCTACAGGTTGGGAGATTCTGCACCGTCGCTTTTCTTGTCGCTGGGGAGAAATTGATATTATTGCCCAGTATCACGATCAAAAAGTAACAGCAACCCAGAAAAATGGCAATCGACAGGAGATAATACTAGCCTTTGTGGAAGTGAAAACCCGGAGTGCAGGCAATTGGGATGCAGGAGGCAGAATTGCCATTACCCAACAAAAGCAAGCAAAACTCTGTAGCACGGCACAAATATTTTTATCTCAGTATCCTGAAAAGGCTGATTGTTATTGTCGTTTTGATGTAGCTCTTGTTTATTGTCAACGGTTATCAAAAAAGCTTGTTGGGGCTATAGTTACCCCAGAATCCCCAGCTAGTTTATCAATTGCTGGGTATCAGTTAACGCTGCAAGAGTATATTGCCGCAGCTTTTGATAGTGTCAATTTGTAATTAAAAATAGATCAAGTTTGCTAACTTTTAAGCCAGTGTTTCTGGGCAATAGCCCAAACCTCGAACAAATTGTTGGCGGAATGCTTCGATTTCTTCTTTTTCCGAGCTACCATGAGATACAATTGCTACTTGGTAACGGCGCATTACGTCCACAGGATATTGTCCTGCTTCCAAGCTCCAAAGTGCCATTTGCACTCTCATGGGTGGTTCGTAACTAATTCCTAATTCATTGAAAAAAGCCCGCAAATCGCCATCTTCTTGGGATGAAACTGGTTCTTTAAGTTTGATTCTCACTACCCAACCATCAATTTGATGAATTACGCTGATGAAGGAAACAGGGGTTTGGGGTCTGTTGTGCAGATGTTGAACTATTCTAAGTGTCAGGCTGGCATTTGCCAGATAGTATAAATATTCCATGATGGTGTTTGGGAGCAAATCCAATCCTACTTCTTTATTTTCGTGAATAAAGTACAGTTCCCGGTAGGGTAAAAGCACCCGTTTTTATATGGGGAGATTTACCCAATTTTGATCCTGATGCCAAGTGCTTAGGGACTTCCAAATAAAAAAATGTTCAATTAATTTTTGTGGGGTAGTCCGAAAAGCCTGCCCTTAAACCCGGACGGACGGGCTAGAAGCCCATCCCACAAGATTGGATAATTTATTTCTTGGAAGTCTATTAGGGACTGGGGACTAGAAATTTTATCTTTCTCCTGTACCCTGCCTTCAATACCCAATACTTATTAATCTAATACATGGAGCCACAAATCTCACAAGCTAATTTACAGGAAACGTCTAGCCTAGAAACACTAGATTTGAGTTTAGACCGTTCTTTATCTGGCTATGACTATGAACTCCCAACGGAACTGATTGCCCAAAATCCGGCTGTTCCCAGAGATAGTTCACGTTTATTGGTGGTTAATTCTCCCAATGCAGGCCAGGAAATGTTAGCCCTAAATCACATTTTCCGGGATTTGCCTGAACTGCTGCAACCTGGAGATTTGTTGGTGATGAATAATACGAAAGTCATGCCAGCACGTTTGTATGGACGCAAGTCAACGGGGGCAAAGGTGGAAGTTTTGCTGTTGGAAGAAAGACGGCATAATTGTTGGTTGGCGTTGGTGAAGCCAGGAAGGCACTTTAAAGTTGGAACTCAGATTGTTTTTGATGGGAACAAATTAGCACGGGCTAAACGCTCCACTACTACTCTAGGCGCAACTATGCCTGCGGGGCTTGACAGTACTCAAGACTCAGCACTCAATACTGGACTCACGGCTAAGGTTTTGGAGACTGATGCAGCAACTGGAGGACGGTTGTTGCAATTTGATTTACCTGAAAATATTTCTTTGGTGCAAGTTTTAGAGGATTTTGGGGAAATACCTCTGCCTCCTTATATTACGACTTCTACGGCTGCGGATGAACAGTATCAAACTGTGTATGCTCAAGAACAAGGTGCGATCGCAGCTCCGACGGCAGGATTACACTTTACACCAGAACTTTTACAAAAATTGCGCGATCGCTCTATCAATCAAGCTTTTGTCACGCTGCACGTTGGTGTGGGGACTTTTCGCCCTGTGGAAGTCGATGATGTTACCACTCACCAAATGCATGAAGAATGGATTGAAGTCAGCGCTGCTACAGTTGAGCAAATCCGGGCTACTAAAGCCGCTGGGGGGCGGATTATCGCCGTGGGGACTACGGTTGTCCGTGCTTTAGAAGGTGCGGCTCAATTTGGCGATTTACAGCCTTATGTAGGCAAGGTAAATTTGTTTATCTATCCTGGCTTTCAATGGCGGGTTGTAGAGGGTTTAATTACTAATTTTCACCTGCCTCGTTCCAGTTTGTTGATGCTAGTCAGCGCTCTAATTGGGAGAGAAAGGTTATTGAAAATTTATCAACAAGCGATCGCATCTCAATATCGTTTCTATTCCTTTGGTGATGCCATGCTTATTCTTCCAGAAGGAGTAACGAGTAACGAGTAATGAGTACCGAGTACCGAGTAATGAGTAATGGGTAATGGGTAATGGGTAATGAATTAAATTGTGAATTTTTGATGTAGTTATGGGTACTCTGATTGTGTCAGGATTTCAATTACAAATATAAGGTTACAAGTTATGGCTAAAAAAAATCTACTTACTGAGTGCTTACACAGTTCATTTCCAGCCGATTTTTACAAAAGTTCCGCACAGCGATTAGGACTTTTGTTTGCTTCTTCGGCATTTTTGGTGTTGGGTTTACCGACAATTATTGATTTACCAGAAAGCAAGCTGTTGGCGCAGAATGTGGTTTCTCAGGATTTGGACGCAGCTATTTTGTATCAATTGGGAGTTACTCGCTATCACCGCAAAGACTTTAAAAGTGCTGAATATGCCTTTAGGCAAGCTTTACAGCGAGATATTAATATTGGTTTAGCACGGAATTATTTAGGTAATATCTTGATGGAGCAAAATCGCCTAGATTTAGCTGTACAAGAATATGCGGAAGCAATTAAACTTAATCCCAATTTTGGCGATGCTTATTACAACTTGGGGTTAGCTCTGCAAAAACAAGGACAAAAAGAAGCGGCAGTTAGTGCTTACCGGCAAGCGTTGGTAGTCAGTCCGACGATGGCAGCAGCCCAGTATAATTTGGGAGTTGTTTTGTATGAACAAGAACAGCGAGAAGAAGCAATAGCGGCTTATCAACAAGCGATTAATTTAGATGGTAGCAATGCCAATGCTTATTTTAATTTAGCGATCGCACTCCAGCAAGAAGGACAAGTAGAAAATGCGATCGCAGCCTATCGTCAAACCTTAACGCTAAATCCTGAAAATACCGTAGCTTACAACAATTTAGGCAGTCTCTTCGTAATTCAAAATCAGCCCTTAGAAGCTATTGCCATTTACCAAAAAGCTATTCGCCAAAATCCCAAAAATGCCTTAGCTTACTATAACTTAGGAGTAACTTTATATAATCAAGGCGATCTCAAGACAGCGAATCAAGCATTTAAACGCGCTCGTCAAGAGTATAGCGAACAAGGAAATACTGAGCAAACCGCAAAAATTGACGAAATCACCCAGAAAATTACCGAATATTTAACACCTAAAAAACCACAAACCACAACCCCCACTCCTAAGAATGATGTAATATTACCCGCACCTGAAGAAATAATGCCCGTCAACTCTACTGTTATGCCTAACACTGTAGAACAACAGCCAAAAACACCCTAAGTAGGGTTTGCTGTTTGCGTAGCGTGCCGTTAGGCATAAAAGTTGTTGGTGAGGACAGGGAATAGGGAATAGGCAATAGGGAACAGTTTCAGCTATCTGATAGCCTGCGTGGCGTAGCCATACATCCTCAAGGAGAATATTTATCTTTCTGCTTCCTGTTCCCTGTTTCAAATTGGCAAGCGATTAATATCCTTGTTACAGCCAATAACTACCATTGCTGTACCGCGTTCTAAACGCCTAGTAGGGTCAGGATTAATCTTAAATTTACCATCCTGACTCACTGCCAACAAATTCAAACCATAACGATTACGAAGTTGGATTTCAGCAACAGTTTTACCGTGAAATTCATCAGGGACAATCAACTCAACAATGCTGTGATCTGGGTCGAGGTCAAATCGATCTAGAATTGATGGTTTAGTGAGTGTTCTAGCTAAAGCACAACCAGCTTCAAACTCTGGAAAAACAACATGATCTGCTCCCACTCTTTTTAATAACTTGCGGTGAACTTCACTAGAAGCTTTAGCAACTACATGAGGTACACCAGCTTCTTTGACATTGAGAGTGGTGATAATACTCTCTTGAATATAGTTACCAATTGCTACAATTACTGTATCAAATTCAAAAATACCAGCTTCTTTAAGTGCCGCAGGTTCAGTTGAATCTAGTTGCACAGCATGGCTAACAATTTCATCAGTTAATGCTTCTGAAACTAGCTTTTCATCAACATCAGTAGCCAAAACTTGATAACCTAAATTATGCAGTGTAGAACAAACAGAACGACCAAAGCGACCTAAACCAATTACAGCAAATTGGTTGTTGTCTTGGCGTAAACTGCGAAAAAACTTTAATGATGAAAGATTCATGATTTTGTCAGTTTTTAGGGAATAGGGAATAGGGAATAGGGAACAGGAAAGATAAGAGGTAGAAGTTTTCCTAATCACCGTTCGGCTGACGCTCACGGCGGAAGCCAATTACCTATTAGCCAACAAGTAAATTTTCTTCAGGATAGTGAACTCTGCTAGGGCGAGGATCGCCTAATAAAGCTGACATCAATAATAAAACACCAACTCTACCAATATACATTGTGACAATTAAAATTAGTTTTGCTGCTGTGGAAATACCACCAGTTATACCTGTAGACAAACCAACTGTAGCGAACGCTGATACCACCTCAAACAAGATTTTAATAAACTCTAAGTTAGGATCTGTGAGACTAATTAAAATTGTTGCCCCAATCACGGTAGCTAGAGAACCAAAAACTACGCCGACAGCTTTTAAAATCAGTGATATCGCTATCTTACGATCATACAATAAAACTTCTTCTTTACCTTGAAGGATAGATTTTGTACAACTAGTCAGAACTCTCAGTGTTGTCGTTTTTATACCTCCTCCCGTACCTCCAGGACTTGCACCAATAAACATCAAAGCAATAGTAATAAATAAACCAGAATCTGTCATTTGCCCGATATCAATGGTGTTAAATCCAGCAGTTCGGGGAGTTACCGATTGAAACCAAGCTGATAATAATTGATTGGTAAAACTCAAATTACCAAATGTTTGAGTATTCCTGATTTCTATACAGAAAAAGGCTACTGTTCCCAATACTAAAAGTATCAAAGTTGTGCTGGTTGCTACTTTAAAATCGAGAGAAAATAAAATCGCATTGGGTTTTTTCAAAATTCTATCGCGTAACCACAGGTATATATCTAAAATTACCTGATAACCAATTCCTCCAAAAATAATTAAGCCTGTGATTGTGAAAACTACTAATCCAGAACTTTGATAGCCTATTAAGTTGTCTTTAAACAGACTAAAACCCGCATTATTCCAAGCATTGACGCTATGAAATATAGCCAACCACAATCCTTGATTCCAACCATAATCGGGAACAAAAGCTGGCAATAATAACAATATTCCCGTGATTTCAAAAATCATGGTTGTCGCGATAATTGAACGAATAATTTGTGTGCTACCGCTCATCCCTGGACGGTCTAAAGCTTGTTGAATTGCTACTTTTTGTCGCAGGTCAAATCTCCTGCCAATTAACAAAATCAAAAATGTGGTAGTTGTCATATACCCTAAACCACCAATTTGAGCCAATAGTGTGATAAACAATTGACCCCAAAAGGAGAAAAAAGTACCAGGATCAACTACTGATAACCCTGTAACACAAACTGCGGAAGTTGAGGTAAAAAGTGCTACAATCGGATCATTCCACATACCATTGCTAGTTGAGAAAGGCATCATTAACAGGATAGTTCCTAGCAGGATGACAGCCATAAATCCCAAGCAGATTGTGCGAGCAACAGTCATAAGTAATTTACAATTTTCTTCTGGAAGCAAAGTCGCCTTAAGCAAAATCGCCTTATCTAATTAAATACACAGATGGTAGCCTAACAATATGTTTTTTGAAATTCGGCTTTGTCTTCTCTGGTGACTCATGAGTACAACACTTTATCAGCAAATTCAACAATTTTACGATGCTTCCTCTGGTTTGTGGGAACAAATTTGGGGAGAACATATGCATCATGGTTACTATGGTCCCGACGGGAACCAGAGGAAAGACCGCCGTTTAGCCCAAATTGATTTAATCGAAGAACTGCTGAAATGGTCAGGGGTTAAGGGTGCGGAAAATATCCTGGATGTGGGTTGTGGTATTGGTGGCAGTTCTTTATACTTAGCTGAAAAGTTTAATGCTAAGTCAACAGGGATTACACTGAGTCCTGTACAAGCGGCTAGAGCGACGGCTAGAGCGAGGGAGGCTAATTTGAGCCAGAGAAGTCAATTCCTTGTGGCCAATGCTCAAGAAATGCCTTTTGCTGATGATTCTTTTGATTTGGTGTGGTCGCTGGAAAGTGGTGAACATATGCCAGATAAGACTCAGTTTTTGCAAGAGTGCTACCGGGTGTTAAAGCCTGGTGGGACTTTGATTATGGTGACTTGGTGTCATCGACCCACTGATAGAAAACCACTAAATGCAGATGAACAGAAGCATTTAGATGATATTTATCGCGTTTATTGTTTACCTTACGTGATTTCGTTGCCAGAGTATGAAGCGATCGCACGTCAACTACCATTAAACAACATCCGCACCGCCGATTGGTCAACCGCTGTCGCCCCATTTTGGAATATGGTAATTGATTCAGCATTCACTCCCCAAGCGGTTTTTGGGTTACTGGTTTCTGGTTGGAGTACAATTCAAGGGGCGCTTTCTTTAGGTCTAATGCGTCGGGGTTATGAACGGGGGTTAATTCGTTTTGGTTTATTGTGCGGTCATAAATAAGCAAATTTAAACGCTGTGTAGGGGCGGGGTCTCCCCGCCCTTTGGGTTATTTAGGATCTGCCTACCCTTTGTAATTTTTTTGTAGTTTCCACGTAGAGAGTAGAAAATGAATCAGTTTTATAAACAAATTGCGCCTATTTTTCCAGGAAACTGGCTTTATGCCTTTTGGAAATTTTCCCGACCGCACACAATTATCGGCACAAGTTTAAGTGTGTTGGGTTTATATCTAATTACCCTTGGTGTCACTTCCACAAACTTTTCTAATCCTCATTTCGGTCAAATTTTAGGAACTTGGATTGCTTGTATATCTGGCAATATCTACATTGTTGGTTTAAACCAATTAGAAGATGTTGATATTGACAAAATTAATAAACCTCATTTACCTATAGCATCAGGTGAATTTACCAGAGAACAAGGTAAATTAATTGTCATTATTACCGGAATTTTAGCACTGATTACAGCTTGGTTAAACGGCCCTTATTTATTGGGAATGGTGGCGATTAGTTTGGCAATTGGTACGGCTTATTCTTTACCACCAATTCGCTTAAAACAGTTTCCCTTTTGGGCTGCACTGTGTATCTTTTCTGTCAGGGGAACAATTGTTAATTTAGGACTGTTTTTGCATTTTAATTGGTTATTGCAAAAAAGCCAAAGTATTCCAGGTGCAGTATGGGCGCTGACTGTGTTTATATTGGTGTTTACATTTGCGATCGCAATTTTTAAAGATATCCCTGATATGGAAGGTGATAAACTTTACAACATTACGACATTTACCCTGCAACTGGGACAACAAGCAGTATTCAATCTTGCCCTTTGGGTGTTAACTGTTTGTTATGTAGGAATGATTATGGTAGCTGTGTTAGGTTTAGCCGAAGTAAATGCCATATTTATATTTATCACCCATATAGTAGCCTTAATTGTCATGTGGTGGCAAAGTAGAAAAGTAGACTTGCAAGATAAAAGTGCGATCGCAGGTTTTTATCAGTTTATCTGGAAACTGTTTTTCATCGAATATCTAATTTTCCCTTTCGCGTGTATTTTGGCTTAAAATCATGTTAGAAAATTTACCAGTTAGTAATATTTTTGCTATATCTTTAGTAATTGCCAGTATTGGGACTCTCATTTATTTCGCCTGGAGAACATTAATTACTTCAAACTTGTTTCAAAAAGGCATCAAGCTTTTTCAAGCCAAAGATTACGAAGGTGCAGAAGCAGCTTTTCGTCAAGTAATTGCCATCAACTCTACCAATGATATGGTGCGGTTGTTATTGGGCGATATTTTAAACCACAAAGGCGAAATTGATCAAGCCAAAGAATTATTCAGCGAAGTAATTATTCTTAATCCTAAAAATCCCAATGCTTACCTCCGCTTGGCAAATATTTTGCTACTCCAAAAAAATGAAGCAGAAGCAATAAATAACCTCCAACAAGCAAAAGATTTATTTCAAAAACAGCGTCAACCTCAAAAAGTAGAAACAATAGATAAAATTCTCCAAGATATAACAGGTGAAAGGGAATAGGAAACAGGCTTGCCGTGAGCGGAGCCGATAGCGTAGCGTGGCGTTAGCCATACGGGTGCAGGGAGAAAAAGGATTTTAGCTTTGTTCATACTCAAAACGGCTTAATTATTTGATTCTATAGGTAGGGGTTTAGCACTGCTAAACCCCTACACATCCAGGTTTTTCGTAATCTTGCAAAAGTCCATGTCCCAACCGTGTTCAGTATACTACAGTTTGATTTTATTCTGCCTACCTACTTAACCAATAACTAATGACCAATGACCAATGACTAATAGTAAAGTTTACCTTGTGGGTGCTGGCCCTGGAGATTTGGCATATTTAACTGTAAAAGCATATCGTCTCTTGGCATCTGCCCAAGTGTTAGTTTATGATGCTTTAGTAGATGCTCAATTGTTCGATTGTGTACCACCTGATTGTCTGAAATTAGATGTTGGTAAACGTGGTGGTAAACCCAGCACTCCCCAAGCTGAAATTAACAATTTACTAGTTAAGCATTGTCAAGAAGGTAAACAAGTTATTCGGCTGAAATCAGGAGATCCTTTTATTTTTGGCCGCTGTATTTCTGAAATAGAAGCTTTAAAATCTGCCGGTTGTGAATTTGAAGTGATACCAGGAATCTCTTCAGCTTTAGCAGCACCTTTACTTGCAGGAATTCCTCTGACAGATACTGTTCTCAGTCGCTGTTTTGCTGTATTGACAGCACATGAACCGGATGTTTTAGACTGGGAAGCACTATCAAGATTAGAAACTTTAGTAATTTTGATGGGGGGGAAAAATTTAGCAGAAATCGTTTATCAACTGCTACGCCATAACCTATCGCATTCCACACCAATTGCTATTATCCGTTGGGCAGGAACTCCCAGTCAAGAAATCTGCATAGGTGAATTAGGCAATATTTTGGCACAAACTGCGGGTTTATCTCTCTCCCCAGCAGTAATTGTCATTGGTGAAGTTGTTCGGTTACGCCAATATTTATAGTATAATTACTTATCGAAGGCAGGAGTTAGGGGGTAGGAGGCAGGAGGGAAACTGACCCTAACGTCAGATGCGAACCATTGCGGAGCATATTTAAATTCGGTCGATGTCTATTCGATCATCGCTCTTCCCAATTACCAATTGCAACAAATATAACCTGAGAAAAAATATCTTCTAAATAGCCAAAACTCTTGTATTTTCCCTATGTCAAGCAATCTTCCTCTTTCAGGTAAAACCATTCTAGTCACACGTTCGGTTGGACAGTCAAGCCAATTTAGCGATCGCTTGTCGTCAGCAGGTGCTACAGTCATTGAAATGCCAGCTTTAGAAATTGGCCCCCCTTCTAGTTGGAAAGCTTTAGATGAGGCGATTGTTAATTTATCGACTTTCGACTGGTTAATTCTCACTTCCAGCAACGCTGTAGACTACTTTTTTCAGAGGCTTCATACCCAAGGTAAAAATAAAAATAATTTAAATAAGATTAAAATTGCCGTTGTTGGTGAAAAAACAGCCAAAAGTCTGAAAAAACACAATATCCGACCTAATTTTATTCCTCCTCACTTTATTGCTGACTCCTTAGTGGCCAACTTTCCTGAAAACTTAGCAGGTAAAAAGATTTTATTTCCTAGAGTTGAAACTGGGGGTAGAGAAGTTTTAGTTAAAGAATTAACCGCTAAAGGTGCAGAAGTTATCGAAGTTCCCGCTTATGAATCTTGTTGTCCCCAGAATATTCCCCCAGCAGCAGAATTAGCTTTGCAAAATCGTACCCTAGATGTAATTACCTTTGCTAGTTCTAAGACTGTGCAGTTTTTCTATCTATTAGCAACTAGTAAATTAACAAATGGGGTGACACCCTATTTAGACAAAATTTGCATTGCTTCTATCGGACCCCAAACTTCTAAAATTTGCTCCGATTTATTCGGACGTGTTGATATTGAAGCTGAGGAATATACTGTAGATGGTTTAATTAAAGCAATTATCAAATGGTCGAAAGGGTAATTGGGTAAGTAGGTAGGCATAGATAAACCTAACTATGTAACGAAAAGTAAAAATGCTGAAAACCTTGCGATTGCTTTACTCCACTTCGTTACGTATGGCTATAGCTTGCGTGACGACTTAGGAGTCATACGCCACGCTTCGCGAACGCAATGACATAGTTGTAAATTTTCTCAACCACCTAACTTATACTAAAAACGGGTTAAAAGTGTCATTCTGAACGAAGTGAAGAATCTCCGAGATACTTCTCTACGAGACGCTCCGCGAACGCTGCACTACGTTACGTATGGCTAACGCCACGCTACGCGAACAGTATGACATAAGTCCAGATTTCACCCGTTTGCAGTATATTAGGAACCGGGAACCAGAGAAAGACTTTTACCAATTACTAATGACAAAACGTTTAATCGGTTTAACTGGTGGTATAGCTACAGGTAAAAGTACAGTGGCTAATTATTTAGCTACTGCTTATAATTTACCAATTTTAGATGCAGATGTTTATGCTAGAGATGCAGTATCTGTTGGTTCACCTATCATTGCACAAATTTCCCAACGTTACGGCAAAGAAATTTTGCTACCAGATGGTAATTTAAATCGTTCTCAGTTGGGAGAAATTATTTTTAATCAGCCAAAAGAACGTAATTGGGTAGAAAATCTAATTCATCCTTATGTGAGGAATTGTTTTACTCAAGCTATCAATGAATCATCTGCAAATACCTTAGTTTTAGTTATTCCTTTGTTATTTGAAGCTGGTTTAGAGAATTTAGTTAGTGAAATTTGGGTTGTATCTTGTTCACCAGAACAGCAACAAGAGAGATTAATTCAGCGAAATCATTTAACTACTGAACAAGCTGTAGCTAGAATTAGTAGTCAATTATCTATTGCTGAAAAAGTAGCGCGTGCTGATGTGGTTTTGGATAATTCCTCAACTTTAGAATCACTTTTACAACAAATAGATTTGGTGATGAAAAGGGTTTATAGCGGTTATCGGTTGAGTGAGGTACAAAAACCCCACCCCCAACCCCCTCCCCGCAAGCGATGAGGGGGCTATTATGTGCCTTGTTATAATGAGGAAACGCTATATCCCAAATTGATATGAAGTTGCATAGAATTAAGATATCAAGAATAATTGACCGCAGATAAACGCAGATAAAGACTAATAATTCAATTGGTGTCATTATTCTGTGCAGTCTCATATAAAATTGGTATTATGAGATTCCCGATTTCTCTAAAAAATTGGAATAAATTTCAATCCCTAATAACGTAAGTTGCTACTTAGACACATTGTCTGAATCAGGATGTCCAAGATTAAAGGATGAACAGGATGAAAACAGAAGTTTTATTACCAATAACCAATAACCAATAACCAATAACCAGCCTCAACTAGATAACTAGCAACTTGAGTTAATAGGGAGTAATGAAAATTGCAATGGATCGTTTGCGGAGGCAAGACCAGACAATTTTAAGTTTCAATCCCTAATAGGGAGTAATAGAAATTGCAATATCCATCATGCCACCTCCCTTGCAAAGGGAAAGTAGTTTCAATCCCTAATAGGGAGTAATAGAAATTGCAATCTTAAATTCAGACTTTTTTATCTTTGTTAGATGCCGTCTAGTTTCAATCCCTAATAGAGAGTAATAGAAATTGCAATTCTGAAAGCACGTCAGGTAACACTTTCACTGGGTTCGTAGTTTCAATCCCTAATAGGGAGTAATAGAAATTGCAATTGCTAGTAGTTGCTTTACTGCTGAATGCTGGCGACGTTTCAATCCCTAATAGGGAGTAATAGAAATTGCAATTTTATTTTCTGGTATAGGTGGTTTTGCACTTGCTGGTTTCAATCCCTAATAGGGAGTAATAGAAATTGCAATTTAAGTCATTTAAGCTGTCCAAAACAATATCAATGTTTCAATCCCTAATAGGGAGTAATAGAAATTGCAATAGCGGGGGGCGGAAAGCCTATATATATATATGTAGTTTTCAAGGTTCAGTTGCGCGGACGATATCATCATAGTTCATTTCAGGAATTGTGTCAAGAGCAAAAATCGCTGAAACCCTTGCTGTGTAAGGTGCGCGGGAGTGTAGGCAAAAGAAAACCAGCAAAGCCTTGCCTAGAATTGATTTCAGGCATTTTCTGAGAAACTGGATTTTTTACACCCACCCCCTCGCGCATCAAGCGAAGAAAATACTGCTAAAAACGGTTTAAAAATGTCATTTTGATAGCGCAGCGTGACGACAGTATGACATAAGTTCAGATTTCACACGTTTGCAGTATACGGGACTTCCAAATAAAAAAATCCCCAATTCGTAGGGTGGGTTAGCGCCGCGTAACCCACGATTATCCCTAAATTTATGGTGGGTTACGGACTAACGTCCTAACCCACCCTACGATTTTTGGGTAATTTATTTTTTGGTGTTCCCTACCACCCAAGTTGCTAGTTATCTAATTAAGGCTGGTAATTGGTCATTAGTGAGAAAAAACTCTTAAATCCTGGAAATCCTGATTTTGACAGTTTCCCTAACTAGCAACTTAGGTTATTACGAATTAATCTGAACTTTCTCCCCCAACTACCACATCTTTGATTCGCAAACTCGGACCACCACAACCTACAGGTAAACCGTTTTGTCCACCTTTACCACAACCACCTGATTCATCCCAGTAAAAATCATCACCAATGCCTTCAATATCCGCGAGGGTTTGGAAAACGTTACCTGATAGGGTGACATCTTTCACGGGTTCGGCGATTTTGCCATTTCTAATCATCCAGGCTTCACCAGCGCTGAAGGTGAACATTTCCCCGTTTGTCATTCCACCTAACCAATTGCGGGCATATACCCCTTCTTTAATATCAGTAAATAAGTCGGCGACGGGGGTATTACCTCTTTCAATCCAGGTATTTGTCATTCGCACAATGGGCGAAAAGTGATAATCGAGACAACGGGCATTACCTGTGGGCGCTTCTTCTAATTTGCCGGCAGTTTCACGAGAGTGCAAACGTCCGACTAAAACACCATCTTTGATTAATTGCGTAGTTGTAGCAGGTGTGCCTTCATCATCGTAATAATAACTACCACGATGACCTGCTGGGGCTGCACCATCAAAAATTTGCAGTTCTTCTGAACCAAAACGCCTTCCCAGGGTCATAACCTCTAGCAAATCAGGGTTTTCATAGGCCATATCAGCTTCGGAAAGATGACCAAATGCTTCATGAACAAATAAACCACTGAGTATGGGGTCAATAACTACGGTATAAGTATTACCTTTGACTGATGGTAAGGATAAGGCTGTAACTGCTCTTTCGGCGGCGCTTTTGACTTGGGTATCTAAATCAGTTAAATCTTGATAGGCTTTGCGAGAACCGATGGTTTCTCTACCAGTTTGTACGGTGTCGCCATTTCTGGCTGTGGCTGCAAAGCGCATTTCCATATCTACCCAAGATTGCTCAATTAGAGTGCCTTCAGAAGTAGCAATAATTACTCTTTGGGCGCTGTCACCGTAACGAACAGAGGTGGTGGTGATGCGGGAATCAACGCTTTTGAGTAATTGGGTATAGCGATCGCACAATTGTTTTTTCTGCTTCAGGGAAACTTGACGCGGATCTATCCCTGTCAAGGGTAATTCGCATATAGCTTGTATGGGATCAATGGGAGCTAAGATGGTTTCTTCGTCTCCCACTATCCGAGCTGCTGCGATCGCTTCTTCTATCCGTTCTTTAATAGTAGCCAACTGGTTAAAACTACTTAACCCCCAGCCACCTTTATAACAAGCGCGAATATGTCCACCAATAGAAATGCCCTCGCTGAGGGTTTCCACCTTGTCACCACGCAACAAGATATCCGTTCCTTCTGCCTCTTCTAAGCGAATCATCAAATAATCCACACGGGAGGAGTAACAAGCAATTAGCTCAGATAGTAAATTTTGTACGTCAGCAAGTAAGTTAGGCATTCTTGTTAGTGATCATGACGAACTGTATTTATTTTGCAACTATTTAGGTCAATTTTGCTAATAAAAGGCAATCTGCTTTCAAAAGCGTAAATTTTTCTGTTTCTAACACCGAACATTGTTTTTGTAACTGAGCTAAAGCCGGATTTATCCCCTGCTCTAAACTTGTGACAGCTTCTGTAAATGCTGGCTGAAAACTTTTCAGCCAAGTCTTTTGAGTTAGATATTCAGGTTGAAAAGCTGTCCGTTCCAGCAACCAGAACGTGACTCTATACTTTTGAATTACTTGTTGAACTACAGCTAAGTCTTGACTATATTGAGCATAAAGCAAATCAATAGTCCGTTGACGAATCTGACCATAGTAACCAAGATGGAATGGAAGAGCATATTCTCGACCTACTAAAATAGACCTTTTGCCAAAAGTTGGGATATAATCTGCCTCATCAGAGAGCGTAGCAATCATAATATTTTTTGGTTGCTTTTGCAAAAACTCATATATCGCAGACTGTTCTGATATTTTATAACCCGTTGTGGGAAATCGTCCTAAAAAATTAGGATAAAAAAGCAGTAACCCCATTAAAGTTGCTGTTAATAAAAGTTGCCAAAACCTGCGTTTTTGCTGATAAGCATGAAAAAAACCATCCAACATGACAGTGAAAGTTATTCCTCCAGCCAAAGCCATGATAATTCGGAATGTATGCACTGTATATCGAGTGGGAAAAAATAGTTTTAGTAAAACAATATGGGCAGCAAAATATAGAACTAAAGATACAATAGTAACTTGCTTGAAAAGTATAATTTTTTTATTAATTAAACTTACCAAAGGAAAGCGCGAACGAGATTTTAAAACCCAAGGGAAAAACAAGCCAAACCAAATTAACGGAGGCATCAATGGTGGGAGTATACCGCTATGTTGTCCAATTAGCCAAAATCGCCAAGGGTTTTGATCAAAAAAAGGATGTCTTCCTTCTGTCCAATGTTCAGGCATTTGCCAAGCTTGAGCAGCGGTGACAACTGGCCCAAACTCTGAGGAAGTCAAAGCATAAGGCAACATTGCTATTATTCCCAATCCTAAATAGCCTGCCAGCAGCAAATAATTCTTCCTGACTCTAACAATTAAAATTCCCAAAGAAATAAATAATAGTGGAGGATATAAAAATCCTTCTAAGACTATTATCAAGCTGATCATTAGTCTATTTTCGCGTAATAAATAATAGAGAAATGCTAACAACAAAGGATAAATAAAAGCTCTAGGTGTGGCAGAAACTAAATCATCTTTAAACCAAAGACTTTGATTGAGTAGCAAGGTGCTGATAAATCCCCCAGAAGGAACTGGTAAAAATTCCAGGGATAAATAAAAACAATAGATAGTTATAATTAAACCTAAAAAAATAGGCAATATTTTACTAAACAAAACTGGTTCAATACCTAGACTAGTCATTAATTTATAAACGGAGGCATACCCAATGGGAGTAATTGATTTAAAATAATCAGCAATCAAATCATTAGGTAGTAATTCTGAATCACTAAATCTTTGCATCCAAAATACATATTCTCTGGCATCATCTTGGACAACATAATTACCTTGAAATGCTTTTTTCAGTCCTAAGCAACTGTAAAATATTGAAAATATGATACTCCCAATCAAACAAAATATTATAGATTTTGAGATACGTTTACCATCAGCAGAAAATGTGTTATTAATTGGCGTAATTAATAAATTATGAAGATTATAAAATAACATCACTGTTGCAAATTTGTTAAATAAAACTTCTGAAGCGTTACTCTATAAGTATAGAGAAAATCTATGCAAAATTCAAATAAATATTTATTTGAATCATTTTAATTTTATTCAAAAACATATTTTTCAGCTACTTTCCAATAGCGTGAAAACCGCTTCAAGTCAATAAATCCATCATAATCAAAAAATGGTTCTATTGCCAAAACTTCTAAATTTAAATATTTTTCTTCAACTTGATTACAAATCTCCTCAAATCGTGGACTAGGACTATCAACAGTGACAACTAAATTAGCATCATGTTCTTGAGCAAAATTTAAAATCTCTTGTCCCACGTTCCCACGACGAATTTCTACAGGTAATTCTAGTAAACATTCATAGATAAAAGTGAGGCGTTTGAGGCTAAGTTGCCATTCTGCTATTAAAGCATCATCCCAAACCCAAATAGCTGGAGCATTTGGATATTTTTGAAATACCGGATTTTTGGGATTTAGGCAGTCTCCATGTATCCAAATAATTGCTTTATTCATGTTGATCATTAATAATTGATAATTATAAATTATTGTGTGCATTTTTGACTAATCAGATAGACTTTAACAAAGCCTCCTGAAGTGCGATCGCTCGTTGAGGGACAGCAAAACCTCACAAAATCCTTGATTATCTTGGGTTTCCTTGTGTCAACCCAACCTACTATATAACAACTTTGTAGCCTTAACCGAGCAGTATTGAATGTCTGGATAGGTGTGTTAATTGCCGTAAATTCGATTAATATTTAGTTTATCAAACGTCTATCATTCACCTGTAACAACCCAAACGTTAAACTTCATGACCACAAAACGGATTTTAATCACTGGTGCAAGTGGCTGTGTCGGTCACTATATAAGTGAGGCCTTAATTCAAAATACCAATCACGAATTATACTTACTTGTGAGAAACCCAAATAAACTGCAAGTTGATACAGCAGCACGTCCTGGTATCACCGTTTTGCAGGGCGATATGCGAGAAATTAGTAAGTATTCTAATTTACTCAAAACCATTGACACGGCAGTACTAACAGCTACTTCATGGGGTGGAGAGGGAATATTTGATATTAACGTCTTGAAAACATTAGAGTTAATCAACCTGCTAAATCCAGAAAGATGTCAACAGGTAATATATTTTTCAACTGCAAGCGTTTTAGGTTATGACAACCAACCCATGAAACAAGCTGGGGAAATCGGTACAGATTATATCCGGTCTAAATACGATTGTTTACACAAAATAGAAAAATTAGCTCTTGCACCCAAAATAACCACCGTTTTCCCCACCCTGGTTTTAGGTGGTGATGACAACAAACCTTACTCCCACCTCACAACAGGCATTCCCGAAGTTACCAAATATATTGATATAATTCGTTTCTTACAAGCAGATGGCAGTTTTCACTTTATTCATGGACGCGATATTGCTACTGTCGTTCAATATTTAATTGATTATCCACCCGAAAAAGGGGAACCACGTCGATTTGTTTTGGGTCAATCTGCATTAACTGTTAACCAAGCAGTCAAGGAAGTCTGCGGTTATTTAGGCAAAAAGATTTACTTTCGTATTCCTCTATCTTTATCATTAGCTAATTTGATTATTGTTTTGTTTCGTATTCAAATGGCTGCATGGGATAGATTTTGCATGAAATATAGACATTTTACCTATGCTAACACCATTAATCCCGCTAGTTTCGACTTACCAAATTACTGTGCAACTATGAGTGATGTATTGAAAATTAGCGGGATTAACAGTCCTTATTCAGAGGGGACAGGGAAATCCTCATCAGTACAGTGATTTTCAGGTAAATGAACCACATTTTTAATTCTCACGCAAAGACGCATTCGCGTAGCGTCCCGCAGGGAAGGCGCAAAGGAAGAAAGGAGGAGAATAAGAAGGTTGTGGTACCAATATATGAAACCTGCTGTAAAATACGAAGCATTTTTAGGACTTAAAGAACTCCACAAAAAGAAATGCCCAATGTCATAAAGAAATGCCCAATGTCATTCTGAACGGAACGAAGTGTAGTGAAGAAGCCTCCGAGATGCTTCGTTTCGCTTTGCTACACTCAGCATGACAAAACAGGATCATTTATTTTGTGGCTTACTCTTACGCAAAATACCTGTCAAACTCCCATTTCTCCGCGACCTCTGCGGTTCGTCATTCTGTGATTCGTGCGTAAGTCCTAATCTTGAAGAATTTTCTGTAAATTCATGGTCAAAGTCTGTTAAAATTCAGTGCTGCGGCATTTGCTCTGAGTCTTGGCGCTAGTTGCCCATGCAGCCTTTCAAACCATCCGTCCGCCTAAGACTGACGCTGATATTAGCGACAGGCCGATGTTATTTACGGAGTTTTATGTCTTTTTCTAATCTCGGCTTGTCCAATGAAATTATTCGTGCAGTCACTGAGAGGGGGTACACTAAACCCACACCAATTCAAATGCAGGCGATTCCTGCTGTATTGTCGGGTGGTGATTTATTAGCTGGCGCTCAAACTGGTACTGGAAAGACCGCGAGTTTTACTCTGCCACTTTTGCATAAGTTGTCATCAGACCAGAACATTAAAAGCAGTGCTATTGGATGGCTACCAATCCGGGCGTTGATTCTCACCCCTACACGGGAACTCGCTGCACAGGTAGAGGAAAGCGTGCATGATTATGGCAAGTACCTGAAGCTGAAATCAACAGTGGTATTCGGTGGAGTAAGTATCAATCCTCAAAAACGGCAGTTGAAGAGTGGTGTAGATATTCTGGTGGCTACTCCTGGAAGACTGCTAGACCATCTGCAACAGGGGACGGTGAACCTTTCGCGTGTTGAGATTTTGGTGTTGGATGAAGCTGATCGAATGTTGGATATGGGCTTTATTCGTGATATTCGGCGTATTCTGTCGGTATTGCCAAAACAGCGCCAAAATTTGCTATTCTTTGCTACCTTCTCCGATAAAATCAAGGAATTGGCCTCAGGGTTATTGAATCACCCGACGATGATTGAGGTGGCACGCCGCAACGTTACTGCTGATACGATCGCACAAAGAGCTTACCAGGTAGACCGTGATAAGAAGCGTCAATTACTAGCTCATCTGATTCGACAAGATAATTGGTATCAAGTTCTAGTGTTTACTCGTACTAAATATGGTGCAGATCGTCTGGTGAGGCAGTTGAATGACGATCGCATTCAAGCACTAGCAATTCACGGTAATAAGAGTCAGGGGGCGCGTACCCACGCTTTAGCAAAATTCAAAAATGGTAGTTTACAGGTACTAGTAGCCACAGATATTGCCGCTAGGGGTCTGGATATTAGCGAATTACCCCATGTGGTCAATTTCGATTTGCCCAATGTACCAGAGGATTATGTCCATCGTATTGGTCGTACAGGCCGCGCTGGTGCAAAAGGTGAAGCTGTTTCTCTAGTGTGTGTTGATGAGTTCCATTTGTTGGCAGATATCGAAAAACTGATCAAGCAACCGTTGTCATTAGAAATAGTTGCTGGTTTTGGAGTCAACCCCGACATTAAGCCTGAACCAATTCAAAATGGACGCAAACCAAAACCCCAGCCTGGACGTGATCAAGAGACGGCTGATTCTACTGGTAAACGTAAATCGGCACCACGGAGATCTGGTAAACGTAAGGCAGCACCACCAGCAACAGATGGTAAAAAGTATGGTGGTAGTTCATCTGCATCGCGCCGGACTAAAAAAAGCGATCGCTAATCGCCGACATATAAGGTTGGCGTTAAAAATTGTCGTTGGGATAAGGCAGCCCTTATGCTGATGAAATGAAGAATAGAGAAAAGTGAAATTTTATCAAAATCATCAAATTTGACTAAAAAAGCCTTTATTCTCCTGACTTCGATTATGCTCTACTTAGGGCTTGCTGAATAAACCAAAAACCTAGATATATCAACAGTTTCAGGCTGAAAAAGTAGGAGAAGGTGCCAGAAATAAGCGATGAAATCATCAAAAACCGTTCATTTACCCAGATTTGAGAATATTCTGATCTCCTTCTAATTCTTCCTCCTGACTCCTGACTCCTGACTCCTAGCCCTAACGGAAAGACTTTTTCAGCAAGCCCTACTTAGCTCTTAATGATTTTGTAAATCTTTGTTTGAGACGATTTTTGCCATCTTCTAATTTTTGATTTAATTCATTACTTTCTGCTTTTGCTGATGAATTAGAAGATTCATTTTGGTTTAGATAATTCGCTAAAAGCCTAATTGTTGGGTACTTAAACAAATCAACTACTGATAAAGAATTTGAATCTTTCGTCCAAGATTTTTTTAGCTGAGAGTAGACTTTGGTAATTGTTAAAGAATTACCACCAATATCAAAGAAATTATGATTTACGCCTACTTTTTCTAAACCTAAAACTTCTTCCCAAATTTTTGCAATCATCTGTTGAACATCATTTTGGGGTTCTACATAAGTAACTGCAAATTCTTGAAGCAAACTTTCTTGAGTTGGCAGTGCCAAACGATCTACTTTCCCATTAGCAGAAAGTGGTAAATGATCGAGAAATATAAAAGCTGATGGCAACATATACTCTGGTAACTTTTCTCTGAGGAAATTGTGTAAATCTTCAACTGGGGGGTTCTGGTTTTTGCTCAGAATATAGGCTACCAAACGCTCTTTACTATTATGTTTACCTGTGGCAGTGATCACAGCAGTGCGTACTGCTGGATGTTGCATTAATGCTGCTTCGATTTCTCCAGCTTCAATGCGGTATCCGCGAATCTTAATTTGAAAATCTGCTCGTCCACAAAATTCAATATTTCCGTCAGGTAAATAGCGACCCAAATCTCCTGTACGGTAAATGCGTTCGCCTGTGCGCGGATGAGTAATAAAATTAGCACTGGTCTTTTCTTCATTGCGCCAATAGCCTTGCGCTAACTGTACCCCAGCACAGTATATCTCCCCAGTCACCCAAACCGGACAATCTTCTAAGGCTGTATTCAAAATATAATATTGGGAATTAGCCATAGGTTTGCCGTAAGGAATACTCTGCCAATTTGGATTAACTTCTGCAATCAAATAGCCAATATTCCAAATAGTCGTTTCTGTGGGGCCGCCAATACTTAATATTTCTATTCCTTTCACTGAACTTTTGAGACAACGAGGTAGGGCAAGGGGTAGCCAATCTCCACCCAAAATTGCCAAACGCAAACTAGCAGGTAGGAATATAGATTCACTCTCCGCATATTCTACCAACATCTCCATCATGGCAGGGACAGAATTCCACAGTGTTACCTGTTGTTCCACTAGCAATTTAGCCCAGTGTGCAGGATCTTTCACCACTTCAGCATCAGGAATGATAATTTTGCCACCAGCGGCCAATAAACCAAAGATGTCATACACAGACAAATCATGGTTAAGGGCTGTCAAAGCTAGGATACTATCTTGAGAACCAATGTTAAATCGTTGGTTTGTATGGACAACAACATTAACGACGTTGCGATGAGTAATCATCACTCCTTTGGGTAAACCTGTAGAACCTGATGTATAAATCACATAAGCTAAATCATCTGGTGTTTGAACTGGTTGCAGTGGCTGTTTACTTTCGGTTGCTAATTCATCTGCGTCTATACATAAACATTGCATTTGTGATGGCAATTCTAATTTTTCCTGCAACCAAGATTGAGTGAGAATAATTTGGACTTCACTGTTTTCTAGAAGATATTTCTGGCGTTGCTGGGGTAATTGGGGATCTATAGGAACATAAGCACCACCAGCGGCTAAAATACCCAGAACTGCGACAATTTGCTCCCATCCCTTTTCCATGAATACGGCAACTAATTGATTAGGAGTAACTCCTAGTTGGCGCAGTTGATGACCAAGTTGATTGGATAGTTGATATAACTCTTGGTAAGTTAGGGTACGCTGGGCGGAAATAATTGCGGGTTCTGTTCCTCGCTGCTGTGCTTGAGTTGCAAATAAAGTGTGTAGGAGTTCTTCAGAAATTGGTGCAGCGGTAAAATTGATTGCTTCTCGTTGTGCTAGTTGAGCCGGAGGAATTAATTGTCGAGAAGTAACTAGCCAAGCTGATTCGGAGGTAGCTAACAGTTTGAGGAAGTTTCTATAAGCCTCAAACATATCTGCAATTAGTCCTTCAGGAAAAAGTTCTTCTACCACGTCCCAGTTGAATGTTAGTTCTTCCTTTTCTTCCCAAACTTGTACATCCATCCAAGCTTGAGAAGCTTGACTGATACCATAAACTAATTCGCCAAAATGGCTAAAGGTCATGGTTTTTTGTCCTAAGGAACTGAAACCCAAGGTGCTGGTAAAGACAACTGGCATGGCGCTGGGGCCTGTGCCTTTTCTCCGAGCTAATTCCCGGACTACGCGCACTCCACTAATGTAGCGGTGTTCTAAATCTTGCCAGAGTTGTTGCTGGATGCGGCGCGATCGCTCGGTAAATGGTTCAGGGGTGGAATTGTCTACTGCTAAGAGGATGACTGATGTGAAGTCTCCTAAGATATCGTTGACTTGGGGATGGAGTGGTAGACGATTAAATTGGGCTAGATTGATGGTAAATTGGGGATTATTACCCCAAACTGTCAAAATTTCGGCAAAAGCAGCTAATAAGACTCCAGAAGGCGTTAAACCGGCTTGTGCGGCTTTCTGCTTTAATTGCTGCCATTCCGGTTGGGGGAGGGATGCTTGATAGCGCCGACAGCGATGTTGTTTGAGTTGTTTGGGATTTTTGGCTAGGGGTAAGTCTGGGGCTGGGGGGAAATTATCTAGACGACTGAACCAATAATCTTGCGATCGCTTGTATAATTCTGTTTGTTGTAGCGATCGCTCTGCCAAGACATAATCCCGGAAGGATAAATCCAGCGATGGCAATACGGCATCAGGATTTTGATACAGTGCAAACCATTCATCAAATAACCGAAACAAACTCCAAGCATCAAATACTTGCAAATCATAGCTGACGTGTAGCCGCACACGTTCTTGATCCAATTTGGTAGCGCGAAATTCAAATAAAGGCCATTGGTCAGCGGGGAGAACTTGATGAGATAAGCGATCGCGAATTTTTTCTAACTCTAATTTGACACTTTCTTCATCTTTTTCTCTTAAGTCTAAAACCTCCATTTCGTAAGCGGGTACTTGTTCTAGAATTTGCTGCTGACCATCTGCTAACACTACAGACCGCAGCATATCATGACGTGAAATTAATTTTTGCAGCCCCCAATTTAATCTTTCTAGGTTTAAATCATGGCCTTCTATTTCGTAATAACCATGATTAGAAACACTGCCTAAATCTAATACATTACTACGACCCACCCAGAATGCGTGTTGCATATCAGTGAGGGGAAAAGGTTCATAACATAGCTCTGGTTTTGGCACAACAACTGGTAAAGCTTTATCGTTAGCATCTTGACTATTTTGATGCAGCAATCTCAGCAAATCTGCTTTATGCTCAGTTAGTAAATCTCGCAATTCTGGTGTAATTATTCCCTTGGGTGCATCAATTAAAAGTGCATCTTCGTTAGCAGATAGTTTTACACCTTTGTTAGCAAGATTATTTAACAGTAAATGTAAGTTCATATTTTTAACCAAATAATAGATTATACGAAATTGATATGAAGTTGCATGGAATCAGATATCAAGAATAATTGACCGCAGATAAACACAGATAAAGATTGATAATTCGGCTTTGCTGAATGAAAGTATGATTTTATCTCGCAGAGGTGCAGAGGTACAGAGAGTAAGAGTTTGAGAGATGAAAGCCTCACATAAAATTGGTATTAGACTATAAACTCAATATTTCTCTTTCTTCTGTGGTGATTGCTTCTTTAGCGATTAATTTTGTTAAAGCTAATTGATTGAGCAGTTCTGTTGCCAATGTATTTATATTTTGTTCACCTAAAAGTTGATTTAATGAAACTTGTAACTGTAAATCAGATTCAATTTTATTCTTCAACATAATTGCCATTAAGGAATCAAGCAATGTAGCAAAAAATTGTTTTTTATCTAAATTTTCTAAAGGAATTTGTAATAAATTAATCATGGATTCTAAAAGATACATTTCCAACATTTGCTGTTGTGAATCGGTCGCAGCAGCGAGAATTTTTTCTCGATAAAAGGTATTGAGTGGTGTTGATAAATTACTAATTTTTGCTGGCTTAACTATTTCATCCTCCCAAGTCACGCTGATGGGATCAGCCGGAACTTGACCCAAGGCTACATCACCCCAACGCATCACAGTTGCTGCCGCAGTTGCTGCCGCACCTTTTGTATAAACAAGAACTAAATCATTTTCACGAATCTTACCCGTGTGGACAGCGTGATACAAATTGGCGATGGGAAGCACAGGGCCAATATTTGCATAGCGAGGGTAGAGATTAATGGTGCGCTCTGGATTGATACCTAAAGCTCTAGTACAAACACTGGCATACCAAGCAGTAGGAGTATTGAAGGCAAAAAAATCAATTTGGTCAAGGGTCACACCAGCCGCAGCCACAGCCGCATTACAGCATTGACGGACAAAATCTACAGCTGTTTCGGCGAGGGTGTTGGCGTTTGTTCCAGTACGAGTACGTATCTGCGGTTGTTTTTGAGCATCAGTTACCAGTTCATGTACGTAAGCACCACAAGTTTCAGCAGTATGAACAATTTTGTTACCGAGGATTCCTTGATGAGGTTTCAGCAAACCAACTACAAAAGCACCAGCACCATCACCCATTGACCAAGAGAGGGTATCTTCTTCATCGACAGTGTTAGATCCGATTTGGGAAACAACTACTAAAATATTGCGGTATGCACCTACTTGCACCAGTGCATGAGCATTTTCTAAAGCAACTAAGGCGCTAGAACAGGTGGATTCTAAATTCCAAGCCGGACATTGTAATTCTAGTTGGTGAGCGAGGTAAGAGGCATGACCAGGGCCAATATGTTCGCTGAAGAGTGAAGCTACAATCAGCAGATCAATTTCATTATGGGAGAGTTTAGCAGATGCGATCGCATCTTTTGCTGCATGACACTCCAACTTTAATGATGACTCGTCCTCACCAAGCACTCGGCGCTCAACGTTCCCCCGAAATGCATCAGACAAATAAGGTGCTACTTCTTGTGACCAAATATCAATCCCGTTATTGTCCGAGGTAGATTCTATAGCAGGAGAAACTCTTGTTTTTCTGAGCTTTTCTTTAGCGAACAAATTGGGGTATTTATTACGCCAATAATCATTTGTACGGATGATACTAGGAAAGCTAACTGCAAGTGAGCGAATACCTACTGGACAATTGTTCATGACAGAATTATTTCTAAATAGTAACAAGTTGAAAAGTAGGGTGTATTATGCAGCAGAGTAACGCACCTTCAATTTCAGGACTTACGCAAGATGTGACCGAAAACCTGATTCTTCCGTAGGGGTAATTCATGTAGCTTGCTTCCCGAAGGGTATTACCCCTACTTTCGTTGTGTTGTGCGTAAGTCCTAAATTTATGATGATGCTGTAATCAATGGTGATAATATACCCTAAAATCGTCAATAAATATCTGAGTTTTTTAAGCCTCCAAAACTAAATTATTTAACATCGTATTCATCTTATTAACTGACTCAATATACTCTTTTTCTGGAACTGATTCGGCAACAATTCCAGCGCCAGCATTCAAGTGAATTTTATTGCCGTATTGGTAAACCGAGCGAATAGCGATCGCAATATCTGCTGCCCCATTACTATCTACCCAACCAATACCACCAGCATAAATTCCTCTCGGTTCATCTTCTAGATTGTTAATCCATTCCAAGGCTTGTTTTTTATCAATTCCAGAAACAGTAATTCCAGGGAATAAAACTTTCAAAGCATCCCACAAAGTATTTCCTGGTAGGAGTTGACCACCGACTCGTGAGGATAAATGTTGTACACAACGGTATTTTTTGACTTCCATAAAATCAAAAACTCGCACAGTTTCTGGTAAACAAAGTGAAGTAATCTCATTTTGTGCTAACCAGGCAGAAAGTGAATGTTCTTTCACCTCTTTTGCATCTGTAAACAGTTCACCACTTAATCGTGTATCTTCTTCTGAGTCTGCACCACGAGGTCGAGTTGCTGCTAGGGGATTTGTAACTACAAAACCATCTTCGTTCACTTGCATGAGAATCTCAGGACTAAAACCAACAGCGCGAATATCTTCTAAATTCAGACAGTAGGAACGCGCAGAATTGTTGGCTTTAGAACCGACCACATAAGTCCCTAAGATATCTAAATTACCCGTTACTTTAACGGAACGGGAAATAATTGCTTTTTGCAAATCACCGTTTTGAATTGCTGTAATTAAAGTACCAACACGGTTTTTGTAATTTTCGTTATCACTAAAGTCAACTACTAAAGAAGTTAAGTCATAATCTGGTAAAAAAGTCTCAACAAATAATAGTTCTTCAATCTGGTCTAATGACTTAGTAGTTTTGAGATGAACTCCTGTTTCTGTAAAGCGTAATTCAGTCTCAGGAATCAAAAAATAAAGCAGTTCTTGAGAAATTGCTTTAGAATATGCCGAATAAAAACGAGCTATATCAAATGCAATATAACCATAAGCCGTCCAATTTTTAATATTCAAAGACTTGAGCAAAGTCTCTACTTGTTTCAAAGGATCGCTGACTGGTTCAGAGTGAAACTTTCCTAAACCATTAATGACTACAGAGTCTTGGCTTACCGAAACCCTAACAAGTTCATTACCAGCAATCCGAACTTCATTATTGCCTTCATACATCACATAGTTAGAAAAAATCCCAGCTTCTAGCAGATTCTTTAAAACCAGAATAGGCTCTCTTCGACCTGGTATAAATGTTTCATGATACTTTATTTCAGTCTTTAGTTCAGCTACCATCAACTTGATCCTTTTTGATAAATTCTTAAGTAATACCAATTCTCTAAACCGAGATATAGCGATTTTCGGTTGAGTGAGATAAAAGAACCCCACCCCCAACCCCCTCCCCGCAAGCGATGAGGGGGCTATGATGTATTTCATTCAAATGCATACCGCTATAATCCCTAGGACTTACGCAACTGGCACATTGGTAAGGTGCATCAGATATCCAAAATCTGTTGATTTACTAGATTTATGCAGTCTGACGTGGTTGGTGAGCTTGCCGAACCACACCCTACAATAGATTTCTGGTGTGACACGCAGCTTTAGTCCTAATCCTTCCCATCAAAGATTACCTATCTACTTCCTTCTTCCCTCTTCCTTCTTCCTTCGCGCTCTTCGCGCCTTCGCGGTTCATTTAATCCATATTCCTTGAGTATCTAAAATTCCCCCAACTACGAATTAAGAACAAGATTTTGTTGCTTAAATAATAAATGACGGTGAATTTTGCCAGTTGCCGTGCGGGGTAAACATTCTACAAAGCGAACTATTTTTGGAGCCTTGAAGTGAGGTAATTGCTGTTTAGCAAATCTCCGAATACTACTTTCTAATTCAGGTGATGCTTCCTGTCCCGACTGAAGGCTAACATAAGCCACAATTTGAGTTAACTGTTCACCACCTTCAGATTCTGGGACTACAGCTACTTCTAAAATCTGGGGATGTTGATGCAAAACATCCTCAATTTCTATAGGTGATATCCACTGACCATTGACCTTAAATAGGTCGTCAGATCGCCCGATGAATCGGAAATAATTATCTGCATCACGCACATATTTATCCCCAGTCCGCATAGTCTGTCCATAAATAGCTTTGCGCGTTTGCGATAGCCGATTCCAATAACCCAACATCAGGCTTTCTCCACTCACCTGTAAGTTACCAATCGTGCCTGGAGGACAAGGAATACCATCGTCGTCAACAATTTCAACATCATAACCAGGGACTGGACGACCTGAAGTTCCTGTTCTGCACTCTCCTATGCGATTGGAGAGAAATATGTGTAAAAACTCTGTAGTACCAATGCCTTCACAAATTTCGTGGTTGTAAGTTTTCAGCCATTGTTGCCAAATACTTTTGGGTAGTTGTTCAGCAGCGGATACACATAAACGCAAAGAAGAAACATCTAAAGGTGAGATTTCATCAACAGCGAGAATAGCTGCATAAATACTAGGTATTCCAAACAGTACCGTCGGTCGATATCGCTGGATGTCGGTAATAATTTCAAAAGCATTGTTACCATTCGATAGTACAGCTGCTGCACCAACTGCCATTGGCATATATAAGGTGTTACCCAAGCCATAGGCAAAGGACATATTCGCAACTGAATAGGTGATGTCATCTGGATGCAGACCTAGGGTGTTTTTAGCGTACTGTTCTGCACAAACCACCATACTTTGATGGAGATGAATTACACCTTTAGGTCGTCCTGTACTACCAGAAGTGTAAAGCCAAAAAGCTGGTTCATCCCGCGATGTTTTCGCCCAATCTAATAATTCACCTTGCTGGGTTAGTTGGGATAAAAATGAATTTTCCCCATCTATGGATAGAATACTACGCAAATACGGCGACTGGATAGGAGCTAATTTTTGTTGCCATTCTTCGGTTGTGAGTAAGACTTTAGCACGGCAGTCTTGCAAAATATACTGAATGTCATCAGCATTGTAAGCAGTATTAATGGGGATAGGCACAGCGCCTAACCAAATAGCACCCCAAAAGGCAAAGACAAATTCTGGTGTATCTGGGACAAGAATTGCGATGCGGTTTTCTGATTCTAAACCAAGATGAGAAAGTAATTTAGCAGTGCGTCGGACAAAACTACTCACTTGAGTGTAAGTATAAGTCTGATCTTGATAGTAAAATGCTGTTCTCTCGCTGCGTTCCTGGGCTAAATTGCCTTCTATAAAGTAAGCTGCAACGTTAAATAATGGAGGCAAAAGTTCAGAAATACTGTCCATCCAACTTTCCTTTTAGGCTAAATATTAGGTTTTGTTAGCGATCGCCGCCTCGACTACATTGCAGACTTGAGCCAATGTCATATTTTGCCAAGCTTCTAGTTTGATGTTGACCCCTAGTTTTCGTTTTAGTCCCAAAGCAATTTCTACTGTTTCTACGGAATCAATCTGTAAATCTTTGCTTAAAAAGGTGTCTTCACACAGCGATTCTTCGGGAATACCTAAATCAGTCAGTATTGTTTTCAAGGTATTCATCACGTTTAAGGTATCCATGAAGCAAAAAACTCCCCAGCTTATGACTCGAAGTCAAGCGCAGATTTCTGGCTGTATTTAATTAGACCTTTTGCAAAAGACTCCCTGGACGATGCCTGGGGTGTTTGCTAGTAGCTGGCGCTCACAACAAACAATTTGATTCGAGCTAATTAATGCAACTAATTTTCAATTATGCCTGTAGATACTCTAATAGTAATTAATTGCATTTGCAATCAATATTACATAGAAAATGATTATCGAAAAATATTTTATACATCATTATAGATTATATTTTGGTTTATCTATGTCTTAAGATAGATGCCAAATGCCAAAAAATAAAAATCTTCGTTTTTCTAGGAATTACAACTCTTTTTTCTAGATAATTTAGGTAAAACTACTTTGCTGAAGAGGCTGAAAGAATTGCATAGACGGCATTTTGCATGAGAATATACCGGAACACCAATTTTTTTGTACCTATATTTTCTGGGTTTAGGCTTGCCAAAATTGTTCACCTGTATTAATCTAATGAAAGTTACTTGCAATAAGTAGCTTTTTGATGTCAATCTAGGTTTCAGGAAGATCACTAAAATTGAGACTCTAATAAAAATAACTTTCAATAGATTCTCAAGTATCTATCCATCAACACCTAGCTTGCTTCCCGCTGAGTGGGATAACCTCTCTCATGCTCAGAAATAAATGTCTAGTAGTCTGTCAAATACAGAGTTTGATGGATAAAGAGAAATGAACCGCAAAGGACGCGAAGAGCGCGAAGGAAAGAAGGAAGAAGGAAGATTTATTTGCCCGTCAATTAGTTTTGGATAAACTACTAGACTTGTCTAGTATTGAACACAGATGGATACAGATAAGGGACTTCCAAATAAAAAAATATTCAATTGATTCTTGTGGGGTAGGCATCTTGCCTGCCCTTAAACCCGGACAGGCTAGACTTGTACTGAGCTTGTCGAAGTAAGCCCATCCCACAAGATTGGATAATTTATTTCCTGGAAGTCCCTAAAGATGGATTAATCAAGGGATTTCATGATTATGTGCAGCCTCACATAAAATTGCTATAAGAGGGAAATTTGATCTGAAGCATCAAGTTTCCACTATAAAAATTTTTCCACAACTAACTTTTATGAATTTCCAGCACAATGGTTTAGAGATTGCAATTATTGGTATGTCTGGGCGGTTTCCTGGCTGCAATAATATTGATGAATTTTGGGAAAAGCTGAAAGCAGGAGTTGAGTTAACTTCAGTTTTTACAAATACAAAATTAGCTAAAACGGACACAGAACAAAAAATTAAAGCTGGTGGGATTCTGAGTGATGTAGAATTATTTGATGCTGCTTTTTTTGGTTTCAATCCTAGAGAAGCGGAAGCAATAGATCCTCAACATCGTTTATTTTTAGAATGTGCTTGGGAAGCTTTAGAAAATGCTGGCTATAACTCGCAGTTAGAAACTAGACCCATAGGAGTTTATGCTGGTGTGGGTATGGGGACTTACTTGCTTTATAACTTAATTCCCAACCAAGGCTGGATAGAATCAAAAGGCTTTTTACAAACTTTAGTTGGCGTTGATAAAGATTATCTTGCTAGTCGTGTTTCTTATAAATTAAATCTTACGGGTCCGAGTGTCAGTATAGGAACAGCTTGCTCTAGTTCATTGGTGGCAATTCATTTAGCTTGTCAAAGTTTGTTGAGTGGCGAATGTGATATGGCTTTAGGGGCTGGTGTTGCCGTCAAAGTGCCGCAAAATGAATTAACTTTATCGCCAGATGAAATTGTGGCTGCTGATGGACATTGTAAAGCCTTTGATGCTAGGGCGAATGGTACTGTAGGAGGGAATGGGATTGGGGTTGTAGTTTTAAAAAGATTAGAAGATGCGATCGCAGATCGCGATCGTATTTACGCAGTCATCAAAGGTTCTGCTATTAATAACGATGGTGCTGGCAAGGTTGGTTATACAGCACCTAGTCAAGAGGGTCAAACCAGAGTTATTCGTACAGCCCAAATGATGGCTGAAGTTGAGCCAGAAACCATTACCTATATTGAAGCTCACGGGACTGGCACAGCTTTAGGCGATCCCATTGAAATTGCGGCGATGACACAAGCTTTTCGCGCTACCACTGACGAAAAAAACTATTGTGCTATTGGTTCAGTGAAAACCAATGTCGGACATTTAGATGCAGCTGCGGGAATCGTCGGTTTAATCAAAACAGTTTTAGCACTCGACCACAAACTTATACCACCCAGCATTAACTTCGAGAGTCCTAATCCGCAAATTGATTTTGAAAATAGCCCGTTTTACGTCAACACAAAACTTCTGGAGTGGAAAACTAACGATAGTCCTCGTCGTGCTGGAGTTAGTTCCTTTGGCTTTGGTGGGACAAATGCCCATGTCATTTTAGAAGAAGCGCCTCCTTTAGAAACCTCTAGTTCTGCTCGTCAGCAGCAGTTATTGGTACTGTCTGCTAAAACTAGTTCTGCTTTGGAAACAGCCACCAAAAATTTAGCTGCATATTTAAAACAGCATCCAGATTTGAACTTAGCCGATGTTGCTTATACCTTGCAAATTGGTCGTCAAGACTTCAATTATCGACGGATGGTAGTGGGAGAGAATCTTGAGGATGTAGTGAAAAAGCTGGACTCCGTTGATAACGAAGTTTTAGCATCTAGCGATCGCTCTGTAGTGTTCATGTTCACAGGACAAGGATCGCAGTATGTCAACATGGGCAAAGAACTCTATCAGCAGGAGACTATATTTAGGGAAGAGTGCGATCGCTGTTTTGACTATCTCCAACATCATCTCCACATTGATTTACGCTCCTATTTATACCCAACTGACACAGATATTCAAACAGCAACCCAGCAATTACAGCAAACAGCTATCACTCAACCAGCCTTATTTGTCATTGAATACGCCCTAGCTAAATTGTGGATATCTTGGGGAGTGTCTCCTGTAGCCATGATTGGTCATAGCATAGGGGAATATGTAGCAGCTTGTATCGCTGGTGTTTTCTCATTAGAAGATGCTTTATCACTGGTAGTAACTCGTGGGCAGATGATGCAACAACTACCTGAAGGAGCGATGCTTTCCATCAGCTTACCTGCTCAAAAAGTGCAATCATTTTTAGGTGACAACCTCTCTCTAGCAGCCAGCAACGCACCATCATTGAGTGTCGTATCTGGAACAATAGCAGATATAGCCGCACTAGAACAACAACTCACAGCAAAAAGCATAGAATACCGGCGGTTACATACTTCTCACGCCTTCCATTCCTCAATGATGGCAGCGGTAGTTGAGCCTTTTACCTTAGCAGTTCAAAAAATTAAACTTCATCCCCCACAAATTCCCTTTATTTCCAATCTGACGGGGACTTGGATGACACCAGAAGCAGCCACAGATCCCAATTATTGGGCGCGACACCTACGGCAGGGTGTACGATTTGCGGAAGGAATTGCTCAATTGCTGCAAAATGCAGAATCAATTTTTCTAGAAATTGGACCAGGACGGACATTAACCACCTTAACTAAACAACAAGCATCTGCAAGAGTCATACTTTCTTCCCTGCGTCATCCCCAGGAAAAACATTCTGATGTGGGATTTTTGCTCAATACTTTAGGCAAATTGTGGTTAACAGGAGTACAAATAAATTGGGCTGGTTTTTATCAGCATGAAAAACGCCATCGCCTACCATTACCAGCTTACCCCTTTGAGCGCCAGCGTTATTGGATTGATCCACCACAACAAGGCAATCATCACAGCCAAAGACTAAAACTAGATGATTGGTTTTACCTCCCTTCTTGGCAACGTTCCATTATACCTACACAAGATTTAGCAACAGTAAATGTTTCTTGGCTAGTTTTTGTAGATGATACTGGCTTTGGTGATGCTTTTTGTCAACGCTTAAAAACTCACTATCAACATGAATTTATTCAAGTTAAAATTGGCAATTGCTTCTCTCAGGTAAACGAGCAAGTCTATACAATTAATCCACAAGTTAGAGATGACTATGAAAAATTATTCCAGAAAATATCTCAATTAGGAAAAGTACCCCTGATTGCTCACCTATGGAGTCTTAATCCCCACGAATCTTTTGAGAAATCTCAAGAACTAGGTTTAAACAGCCTACTCAATTTATCTTATGTAATTGCTAAACAAAAGATAACTGAATCTTTAAAAATTGGCGTTATATCTAGTGATATCCAAATAGTTATAGGTGATGAAAATATTCACCCAGAAAAAGCTACAGTTTTAGGTGGCTGCAAAGTTATTCCGCAAGAACAGCCAAATATAACTTGTCGTAGCATTGATATTGTCATTAGCAAATTAGGTGAAAATGAACTTATAGATAAACTCATAGTAGAAATTGTTGCAGATACTAGCGAAGATGTGATCGCTTATAGAAATAACTATCGTTGGGTACAAACCTTTGCAGCAATACCTTTAGAAAAGACAGCAACAACAAAACAACTGCGACAAAAAGGAGTTTATCTAATTGTTGGTGGACTTGGTGGTTTAGGCTTAGGAATTGCTGAATATTTAGCCAAGACAGCACAAGCCAAACTAGCTTTAATTGGGCGTTCAACTTTACCAGAAAAATCAGCATGGGAAAATTGGCTAGTGACCCATGATGAGCAAGATATTTCTAGTCAAAAGATTCGCAAACTACAAGAAATAGAAAAACTTGGTGCAGAAGTATTAGTTTTGAGTGCTGATGTTGCTGATGAAGTCCAAATGCGATCAGCAGTAACTCAAATAAACGCAAAATTTGGTGCAATTCATGGAGTAATTCATGCAGCTGGAATACGTGGGGGAGGTTTAGCTCAACTCAAAACATCGGCAATGTTGAAAGCCGTATTTGCGCCGAAAGTTCAAGGAACATTAGTACTTGATACTATCTTCAAAGATGTGCCATTAGACTTCTTAGTTTTTTGGTCTTCTATAGCAGCTTTCGCTGGTGGATATGGAAATGTCGATTATGTTGCTGCACATACATTTCTTGATAGATTTGCTCAATGCTCATCACTTCCAACCATAACTATTAACTGGAATGCTTGGCAAGAAGTGGGAATGGCAATTCAACTGCAAGAAGAATATAAATTACAACAATCTCATCTAGAAATACTCAAAAATGGCATTACCTTAAAAGAAGGTATAGAAGCATTTAACCGCATTTTTGAAAGTGGATTATCTCAAATTATTGTTACTCCCCAAAATATGCAAGACACAATGGCTCAATATGCCAATATGGGAGTTATTTTTGCAGACAAACTAGCAGATAAAACTACGGTTAAAGCTAATTATCCTCGTCCTCATCTTAGTAACTCTTATGTTTTGCCTCGTAATCAAGTAGAGCAAACTATTGCTGATATCTGGCAAGAAGTTATAGGTATTGAAAAGGTAGGAATTTATGATAACTTTTTTGATTTAGGTGGTGACTCGTTAATTGGTGTTCGAGTTATTAACAAAGTCCAAGAAGAGTTTCATATTCAACTATCCACAGTCAGTATTTTTGAAGCTCCGACAGTTAGTCAACTAGCTCAATTATTAAATCCAGAAGAAAAAGAACAACCTGCACTGCAACAAAGACGTTCTCGTGGCGAGATGCGTAGACAGAAAATGCAAATGCAAAAATAATAAATTGATATTAAAAATTTGAGGCTTTATTTCAAAATGGAAACAAGTAATTCTGTCGATAAATTTGGGGATACGGATATAGCAGTTATTGGTATGTCGTGTCGGTTTCCAGGGGCAAAAAATATTGCTCAATTCTGGGATAATTTAGTTAATGGGGTAGAGTCTATATCTCAATTTTCTCAAGCAAGTCTAGCGGCATCTGGTATACCTCCATCCCTATTTAGTAAAGATAATTATGTCAAAGCTAGACCTGTTTTAGAAGATATAGAACTTTTTGATGCTGCCTTTTTTGGTTATAACCCAGCAGAAGCCGAGTTAATTGATCCGCAACAACGGATATTTTTAGAAACTGCTTGGGAAGCACTAGAAGATGCTGGTTATGTAACAGAGAATTATCAGGGATTAATTGGTGTTTATGCAGGAGGAATTTTTAATAATTATTCACTAGGAAAAATCTCTAAAGAGGATAATATAGATGACCATGAAATGGGAAATTTATTACTAGCAAATGACAAAGATTATTTGCCTACAAAAGTTTGTTATAAATTAAATTTAAAAGGGCCAGGAATTAATGTCCAAACTGCCTGTTCTACTTCATTAGTAGCGACTCATTTAGCCTGCCAAAGTTTACTTAATTATGAAGTAGATATCGCCTTAGCGGGTGCCATTGCCATCAGTTTGCCACATAAAGCGGGTTATTTTTATCAAGAGGGTGGCATCCTTTCACCAGACGGTCACTGTCGAGCCTTTGATGCCAAAGCACAGGGAACACTGTTTGGTAGTGGAGTTGGTATTGTAGTTTTAAAGCGGTTAGAAGAAGCCTTGAGAGATGGCGATCGCATTCATGCAGTGATCAAAGGCTCGGCTATTAATAATGATGGTTCATTAAAAGTCAGTTATACAGCACCTAGTGTAGAAGGACAGGCAGAGGTAATTGCAGAAGCCTTAGCGAATGCCGGGTTAAATCCAGAAACTATTAGTTATATTGAAGCTCACGGGACTGGGACTCCAATGGGAGATCCGATTGAAATTGCCGCTCTCACTAAAGCTTTTCGTGCTAGTACTCAAAATAAAGGTTACTGTGCCATTGGTTCAGTTAAAACTAATGTGGGACATCTGAATGCAGCTGCTGGGATAGCAGGTTTAATCAAAACCATTTTGGCACTCAAATATAAGATGATTCCCCCTAGTTTGCATTTTGAGCAACCTAATCCGCAAATTGATTTTGCCAATAGTCCCTTCTACGTCAATAGCAAACTATCAGCATGGAACACTGAGGATAGTCCTCGTCGCGCCGGTGTGAGTTCTTTTGGTGTCGGTGGTACGAATGCCCACATTGTTCTAGAAGAAGCTCCTGAACCAGCAATATCTGGGCAATCACGCCCTTGGCAGTTGCTTGTTCTCTCCGCTAAAACTGCTACAGCCGTTGATACAGCTACTGCTAACCTTGCTGAATATTTAGAACAGCATCAAGAACTCAACTTGGCTGATATTGCTTACACCCTGAGTATTGGTCGTCAAGCTTTTAGCGATCGCTGTATAGTAGTATCTCAAAACCTGGACGCAGCTGTCAAAGCACTTAAATCACAAGATTCCTCAACAGTGTTCAGCCAATTTCAGGCATCACAAGAACGGCCAGTTATCTTCATGTTTCCAGGTCAGGGTACACAATATGTGAACATGACCAAAGAACTCTACCAAGTTGAACCCACATTTCGTCAACATATTGATATCTGCTGTGAACTACTCCAACCTGATTTAGGAATTGATCTGCGTCAAGTTATCTATTCTGAAAAATCCCCAGAAACAGCAATTACTCAATCAGTATTATTTGTAATTGAATATGCTTTAGCTCAATTATGGATATCTTGGGGAATACATCCTGTAGGCATGATTGGGTATGGGATGGGAGAATATGTTGCTGCGACCTTAGCCGGAGTATTTTCTCTGAAAGAAGCTTTAAAATTAGTCGCAAATAGGGAAAAAATCGCCGAAATTCACCTACAACCACCACAAATTCCCTACATCTCTAATTTGACTGGAACTTGGATTACTACCCAAGAAGCAACAGACCCCCATTACTGGTTAAAACATTTAGGGAAAGGTGAGAATTTTAATGCAGGTTTACAAGAGTTATGCCAACAACCTGGACAAATTCTGCTAGAGGTAGGGATAGGAAATACTTTAAGTACCTTAGCCAATCAGCATCCAACTAAATCTGCTCAACAGGTGGTGCTATCTTCAATAGGCGAGGATCAATCAGCAGTAGCATTTTTACTGAATACTTTAGGTCAATTGTGGTTAGCTGGGGCATCTGTAGACTGGTCAGGATTTTATGCTCATGAACGCCGTCAGCGTGTGCCTTTGCCTACTTATCCCTTTGAGCGTCAGCGTTATTGGATTGAACCGCAAACACCGATATCAAAGGTGAAAAAGTCGGATATTGCCGATTGGTTTTATTTACCTTTGTGGAAACAATCTATACTGGCAACGCAATATCAAGAACTAGCACCGCAGCAGTCTAGCTATTTGGTCTTTTTGGATGAATGCGGCTTGGGTTGGCAATTAGTAGAACGACTACAACAGCAAGGTCACGATGTGATCACAGTCCAAGTGGGAACGGAATTTGACAAATTAAGCTCTTACTCTCTCAATCCTCAATCTTGTGATGATTATGATGCCCTAGTCCAACAACTCCTACTCAAACAGCAACTACCCCACACAATTGTACATCTGTGCAATGTCACATTAGACCCGGAAGTAATTGAGCAAGAGCAAACCACAGGATTTAATAGTCTGTTATTTTTAGCCCAGGCATTGGGCAAACATCCTCTTATTGGTGAGTATCGGTTGGTGGTGATTTCTAATCACTTGCAATCAGTTGTTGGGGATGAAATTCTATCTCCCCAAAAGTCAACTTTGCTTGGGCCTGTTCAGGTGATACCGCAAGAATACCCCAATTTTAATTGTTGCAGCATTGATATTGTCTTGCCTGTGGTTGGAACTTGGCAATATGACAAACTTCTAGAAAATCTGCTGACTGAATTGAGAGTTGCATCATCTGAGCAATTAATTGCTTACCGTGGTGTTTCTCGCTGGGTGCAAACTTTTGAACCAGTCCGTTTACAAAAAGCAAAAGATGAAACCCCACGATTACGTCAAGGGGGAGTTTATCTGATTACTGGTGGATTGGGTGGAATTGGACTAGTTTTAGCAGAGTATTTGGCTAAGACAGTGCAAGGGAAGTTGATTCTGACCGGACGTTCAGCTTTTCCCCAGCGCGACGAGTGGGAACAATGGTTAGCTACCCATGATCAGCAAAATTCCATCACCGCAACAATTCGCAAAATCCAGGAATTGGAAACATTTGGTGCGGAAATATTGGTTGTTACTGCTGATGTAGCTTCATTAGCACAGATGAAAAAAGCGATCGCTTGCGGACAGCATCAATTCGGCACTATTAATGGTGTCATCCACGCTGCCGGTGTTCCTGGTGGTGGTGTGATGCAAATCAAAACCGTGGAGGAGGTGCAAAAGGTTCTGTCTCCCAAAGTTACGGGAACATTAGTCTTAGAAAATATCTTCCAGGATGTGAAATTAGATTTTCTAGTTTTGTGTTCATCAATTGCCGCAATTAAAGGCATATTCGGGCAAGTAGATTATACAGCAGCCAACTCCTTTTTAGATGCTTTCGCTCGCTCCAAAAATTCTACAAACAGCACATTTACAGTCTCCATTAATTGGGATGCTTGGCAACAAGTCGGCATGGCTGCTCAAGCATCCATGCAACTATTCGTTTCTCCACCTCAAGCTCAACAAGTTACACATCCCTTATTTGATCAATATATAGTTAATAGCTCCGAAGAAGAGATATATATTTCTCATTTGAGTACCAATAGGCATTGGGTATTAAATGAACATCAGGTAATGGGAAAAGCTACCCTTCCAGGAACAGCCTATTTAGAAATAGTTAGAGCCGCCAGTGAACGCCATGCTCATAACAGAGTATTGGAAATTAAAGAAGTAAATTTCTTAGCTCCCTTAATAATAGAACCAGATGCAGAAAAAGAAGTACATACAGTTCTGAAAAAACAGGGAGATGGGTTTGAATTTGTAATTATGAGTAGGTCAAATTCAAGCACACAATCGTGGCAAGAACATAGTATAGGTAAAATAGCTTTTGTAGAGGCACAACTGCCACAAACTCATCACATTGCTTCCATTGAAGCAAATTGTAATCAGCCAGAAATTATGATTGGTGAACCAGAATTAAAAACCCAATCAGACTTGATAGAATTTGGAGCTAGATGGAACAACATTAAACAAGTGAAGTTGGGCATAGATCAGGGCATCGCTTTATTGGAGTTACCAGCAGCATTTGTCGATGATATCAATTTATATAAATTGCATCCAGCCCTATTAGATCAAGCAACTGGATTTATGACTAGCCAATTCCTGAAATCAGGAACATATCTCCCCTTTTCATATAAAAAACTCAGGATTAAAGGACATTTACCGACCAAAATATATAGCTACATCAGATACATCAATCAGCACCAATCCATCACCGATAATCTCTGCTTCAATATCACGATATTCGATGAAGAAGGAAACGAATTAGTAGAAATAGAAGAATATACTCTACGGAAGTTAAATTTGGATATTTCTACTATTAGCAAATCGCAGCAGCCAGTATTTAGTGCTGAATTGCCAAACAAATATACTACCTTATCAAAGGATTTTATTCAGACAGGATTATTACCCTCAGAAGGTATTAATGTCTTTCTCAGAATTTTGGCAAGTACACTATCTCAGGTTGTGGTTTCTACCACTAATTTAGAAACTCAGGTTGGTCAGAAAAATATTCATAATCAATCACTGAGTTTTCTAGAAGCATTAGAAAAAGTTAATCTTTCTCAACCAGCACATCCACGACCTGCACTCAGTAGTGCTTATCTTGCTTCTCGTAACGAGATTGAGCAAATCCTTGTCAACATCTGGCAAGAAATACTTGGCGTAAAACAGATAGGTATTAATGATAACTTCTTTGAGTTAGGAGGAGACTCCCTACTAGCCGTGCGCTTCATTTCTCAAGTGCGGGAAAAACTGCACATAGAGTTACCCATCAACAGTTTATTTGAAGCACCTACTATAGCTGGGTTATCACAGTACTTTGAACAAGAGGCTGATGGTTCTGGATTGAGCGATGTCTACGACGAGCTAAACCTACGAGAAGAGGGAGAAATATGAAAACTACTAGAGAATTTTTAGCTTATCTGAAGAGTCTAGATGTACAATTTTGGGTCAACGGTGACAAGCTGCGTTATAGCGCCCCCACAGGAACATTAACACCCACCTTACTGGGGCAGATCAAAGAGTACAAAGCAGAGATTATTCAGCTTTTACAAAACACAGATATTAACTCTAGTTCTAGCAATGGGGCAATTGTACCTATACCTAGAGACACAGACATACCTTTGTCATTTGCCCAGCAAAGATTGTGGTTAATAGAGCAAATAGAAGGTAAAAGTGCGATTTATAACGAATCTGCGGTAGTAAAAATTAGTGGTTCTCTACAAATAGCAGTTTTAAAGCAGAGCTTCGCAGAAATTGTACAGCGTCATGAAGTCTTGCGGACAAGCTTTAAAAATGTAGATGGGCAAGCAATTCAGGCGATCGCACCAAACTTGACAATTACAGTACCTGTGGTCGATTGGCGTTCCCTGACTAAAACCGAGCAGGAACAAGAAGTACCGCGTCTGATAGCAGAGGAAGCCAAACGACCTTTTGACCTTACCCAAACGCCTTTATTACGAGTCACACTTTTACAACTAGAAGAGACCGAATATCTACTGCAACTGACCATCCACCACATTCTTGCAGACTTTTGGGCTATTATTTTACTCTTAGATGAATTTACCCTGCTTTATCAAGCTTTTGCTCAAGGCAAAGCATCACCACTTCCTCCTTTGCCAATTCAATACGCAGACTTTACAGTTTGGCAACGGCAGTATTTACAAACCGGGATCATAGAAAAAGAACTTGCTTACTGGAAGCAGCAGCTGCACAATGCTCCCAAATTACTGCAACTACCCACAGAGCGATCGCGACCACCAATTCAAACTTACCCAGGCCAGATACACATCTTCTCACTGTCCAAAACATTAACTGAGTCCCTGAAAGCTACTAGTCGCAGTGCGGGAGCCACCCTATTCATGACACTGCTAGCAACCTTCAAAACCTTACTCTACCGCTACACAGGTCAAGAAGATATCTTATTAGGTTCACCTATTGCTAACCGCAACCGAGTAGAAATTGAAAAACTAATTGGTTTTTTTGTTAACACTTTAGTCTTACGTACTTCTTTATCAGGTAATCCCAGCTTCCGGGAATTATTAACCAGAGTCCGGGAGGTGACATTAAATGCTTATGCTCACCAAAACTTACCCTTTGAAAAGCTGGTGGAAGAATTACAACAGCCGAGAGACTTAAGTTACTCCCAGTTGTTCCAAGTCATGTTTTCTTTTCTCAATACACCCCAAACCAGCTTAGAAATTCCCGGTCTCACCCTGGAAGTTGTACCCACTCATAACCAGACATCTAAATTTGATCTAAGTTTGGAATTTGCACAAACAGAATCAGGTCTCATAGGAGAAATAGAATACAACACTGACTTATTTGATGCCGCGACAATTAGCAGAATGTCAGGGCATTTACAAACATTATTAACAGCAGTAGCCGCCAATCCAGACCAGCGACTCCTAGAACTCCCACTACTCACCCCAAAAGAAGAAAATCAACTGTTAATCGAGTGGAATCAAACCCAAGTAGATTATCCCCAACAAACTTGTATTCATCAACTCTTTGAATCACAAGTAGAACGCACACCAGATGCAATTGCTTTAGTCTTTGAAGATGAGCAATTAACCTATCAACAACTAAATACCAAAGCCAATCAGTTAGCACATTATTTGCAAAAGCTGGGTGTCAAACCAGAAACATTAGTTGGCATTTGTGTAGAACGTTCCCTGGAAATGGTCATAGGACTTTTAGGGATTCTCAAAGCCGGAGGAGCTTATGTCCCCTTAGATCCAGCATATCCCCCAGAGCGTTTAGAATTCATGCTGGCAGATGCCCAAGTTCCCATTTTACTCACTCAAGCATCACGACTAACAACACTACCCACTCATTCAGCCCAAGTCATTTGTCTAGATACAGACTGGGATAAAATCACCCTCCACAATCAACAAAACCCCCATAGTATTGTTACCAGTGAAAACTTAATTTACGTTATCTATACATCCGGTTCCACAGGCAAACCCAAGGGGACAATGAACACCCACAAAGGGCTGTGTAATCGTTTATTGTGGATGCAAGATACTTATAAATTAACACCACAAGACCGGGTTTTACAAAAAACTCCTTTTAGTTTTGATGTTTCAGTTTGGGAGTTTTTCTGGACATTAATCACCGGAGCAAAATTGGTAATTGCCCAACCAAAAGGACATCAAGATAGTGCTTATTTAGTCCAACTAATTGCTCAAGAGCAAATCACAACGGTGCATTTCGTACCTTCCATGCTGCAAGTATTTTTAGAAGAGTCAGGGTTGGAATCTTGTAGCTGTCTGAAACGGGTGATTTGCAGTGGAGAAGCTTTACCTAAAACTTTACAAGATCGATTTTTTGCCCGTCTAGATGCTGAATTGCATAACTTGTATGGCCCAACGGAAGCAGCAATTGATGTGACTTTTTGGCAATGTCAGCCTCATAGTCAATTGCCATTTGT